>JAIUMB010000010.1 GCA_022565745.1 Cryomorphaceae bacterium
ATAATTTTAAGTTGTTTTTGCTTTTAATTAATAATAATATTGAATCTTCAACTTATTTAATTCAACAAAAAATATTTTAAATAATCAAATTAATGTTATTAAATATTGATTTATAGCTTTTTAAATCGAATTCTGAACATGTATAAAGATCATACCTGCTCAGTACCTTTGTGTTTTAATGGACGTTAGGCTGGTATATTAGAAAATGAGAACGTACACAATGCCATCATTGATAATAAGTTAGTATAAAAAACCAAGAATCAAACCATACAAACAAGTATTTTAGTGTTTGAAAGAAAATTGTTTGTGCTGTAGATTTGAATGTCTTGATTTACTCATAGGGTTTACGTTTAGTCTTTTATCAAAATGCTTTAACATCAATCTTAAATAAAAATTTATATAGATCACAAGAAATACCCCCATATTAACCCACTGATCATCTACTTCAATTTTATGACATCCAATGAGAGAACAATGGAATTCGTATTAGATAAGTGCTTGAAAATGAAATTAAGAATGATTGTCACAAAAACTATTCTCCTTGCGCGTAGGTGTGGTCCCCAAACAAAATCCCACATCATGGTCAAACATTCCCAATTATTCACGAACTTTGCCATATGCGTTATCTAATCGTCATCTGCGCCTTGGTGCTTTTGCATTCTTGTAAGACAACCCAACAAGGCATGAAGGGTATGAACTTGGCGTATATGTATCAAGTCGATGGTCAGGTTGTTCGGTCAAAATTTGCCATACAACGGGTTTCCGAAGATTCTGCTGAGGTGTATTTTTCTTTTCACACCAATGATTTACTCTTTATGCGCGACCGAGAAGAGGGAGAGCTCTTTGCTTCGGTGGCCTTTTCATATCGCTTATACAAACATATCGATGACAAAATGCCGGTCGATACTGGATCGGTAAACCTCAATAAAATCTCACAAACCAATAAGCGGGTCATCGGTCATTTTCCGGTAAGCATGCGCCATCTCGATCGCAATGATGATGGCGTGTTGGTCATCTTAACCCAAGACTTGCACCGAAACTTTAAAATGACGTCGTTTGTAAAAATTCAAAATACGCATCCCGATCAAGCACAAAACTGGCGTGCCTCTAATGGCAACCGAATTCTACTTGCTCCCTTTATAAGCGTTGGTGATACCTTGCAGTTTAGGCATCGACAAGACCAAAAAGGGCGATACGCTGTAAACCACATCAAAGACCGCTTTACTTTGGCCCTCCCTCCTTTTTCAGAAAAGGAAACCATAGACCGTACGGACATTCTACCCGATTCCACATTTTTAATCAACGCCATGGAGCCCATTGTTTTTAATAAGCCTGGCGTGTATCACGTCCGCCGTGATGCGGGCACTTCCAGAGGGTTGACCATTTACGTACGCGAAGGCCACTACCCTTTCATTACCAGAAAAAACCAACTCGTGGGGCCTATGCGCTACATTACCACCAAGCGCGAATACGAAGCACTGGTTGAAAACGAAGATCCGGCAGCAATAAAAAAAGCCGTCGATAGATTTTGGCTTGAAAGAACACGCTCCGTGAGCCGCTCTCAGGACTTGGTTTCGGCATTTTACGGTCGGGTTGAAAAAGCCAATATATTATTTTCCTCATACAAAGAAGGATGGATGACCGACCGCGGATTAATATTCACTATTTTTGGCCCCCCGAATATTGTATCGACCACCAAAACCGGGGAGCGCTGGGTTTATGGTGAAGAAAATGCTTATCTGAGCTACGTGTTTGATTTTGTTAGAATGGATAATCCGCTGTCTGACAATGATTTTGAGCTGGTAAGAAATGAGGCATACCGATACGGTTGGGGACTGGCCATCGAGGCATGGCGATTAGGAAAAGTGTACAATGTTAAAGATATTAAACGTGAACAAGACGAGAGAGACCAAGAAATCAGACTCCGCCAACAGCCTTATTTTTGGTATTAGGCCGGTTTTAGAGGCTTTAGAAACAGGATTGCCGCTGGAAAGAGTTTTTCTTGTAAAGGGAAGTGCCCACGACAACCACCGCAACATTGCTCGATTAAGCAAAAAAATGGGCGTGCCACTTAAGTTGGTCCCCCAAGAAAAACTTCAGCGACTTACCAAAAAGAATCACCAAGGCGTGGTCGCCTTTTCTTCTCCTGTTGCATTTTTTCACATCGATTCTCTCTTGCCTCAGCTTTTTGAGGAAGGGAAAAGCCCGCTTTTGGTTCTTCTCGACGGCGTCACCGACGTAAGAAATTTTGGAGCTATTGCCAGAAGTGCCGAGTGCTTTGGCGCACATGCGGTTATCATCGGCATGGACCACAGCGCCCCCATCAACGGAGAGGCCGTGAAATCATCTGCGGGCGCATTGCTCTCCATTCCTATTTGTCGTTCGAGCGACTTAAACAGAACCATTGAAAACCTAAAAAACAGCGGCGTGCGCTGCATCGCTTGTAGCGAAAAAGCGGAGATTAATTACCGTAAAGCCGACTTTAAAGATCCCGTTTGTCTGGTCATGGGCGACGAAGGTGAAGGCATCCGTGACGCCGTACTCGAGCGCTGCGATGAACATGTTGGCATTCCCATGTTTGGCAAAACGGAATCACTTAATGTGTCTGTTTCGGCTGGTATTGTATTGGCCGAAATGGCGCAACAACGCAACAACGATTAACAACATCGAATTCATGGCACAGTTTACCGTAAAGCGTATTGCAAAGCTCATCGACGCCACTATTGAAGGCAATGAAGACTTGCCCATTGAAACGCTTCAGAAAATAGAAGAAGCCAGCAGCAAAGGTCTTACGTTTATGGCCAATGAGGCTTATGAGTCATACATCTATAACTCCAAAGCCGCGGCCATTGTGGTGTCGACTTCTTTTCAACCAAAACAACCGGTATCCGTTACTTTGCTGCGCGTGAAGGATCCTTATAGCGCTTTTGCTACACTGCTGGAAGTGTTTCAAAATAAAGTTAACGACCTTCCTGAAAGAGAAAGCCCTCAGGTTATTCATCCTTCAGCCTCTATTGGTGAAGACACACGAATAGGTGCCTTCGCCTATGTGGCGGAGGGTGCTGTAATTGGAAAACACTGCGTCATACATCCCCATGTGTATATTGGCAGCAATGCCAAGATTGGAGACAACTGCATTCTCTTTCCCGGTGTAAAAATTGGGCACGATTGTGTAGTGGGAAACCGATGCACCATTCACCAAAATGCAGTAATAGGTAGCGACGGATTTGGTTTTGCCCCATCAGAAAGCGGCTACAGCAAAGTGGCCCAAACTGGTAATGTGGTGCTGGATGACGATGTAGACGTAGGGGCTCAAACCACCATTGATCGCGCCACCCTTGGAAGCACCAAAATTGACAAAGGCGTAAAACTCGACAACCTGATCCAAATTGCCCACAACGTTCACATTGGCGAACATACCGTAATGGCCGCCCAATGTGGGGTAGCCGGAAGCACAAAAATAGGCTCGTTTTGTATGTTTGGCGGACAGGTTGGTATTGCTGGTCACCTTACCATTGGCAACAAAGTGAAAGTAGCGGCACAAACCGGTATCTCCAGAAGCATCAAAGACGAAGAGGTGATTATGGGCTCCCCGGCCATCAACGCAAGAGAATACAATCGCGCTTATGTTATCTTCAAACAATTGCCTAACTTAGCGCAGAAATGGAATAAGTTGGTTAAAGACCAAAAGAAGTAACCCTAGACAATACAATAATCCGGACATCTGAAATCATTATACCATGAACACACACCAATCGACCATTAAAACCTCAGCAAGCCTTAACGGAGTAGGTTTGCACACCGGAAAAAATGTAAGCATTACCATAACGCCTGCGGATGAAAACACCGGTATTGTTTTTAGAAGAGTAGATCTGGATCCCGTTATCGATATACCCGCTTTGGCTTCCTTGGTTGTTGACACCTCGAGGGGTACCACTTTAGAAAAAAATGGCGCAAAGGTGTTTACTGTAGAGCACCTTCTTGCCGCTTTAGCCGGCTCACAAATCGACAACTGCATCGTAGAGATTGATAATGAAGAGGTTCCCATCATGGACGGTAGTGCACAACCCTTTGTTGCGCTTATACAGTCAGCTGGAATTGAACAACAAAAAGCCGAACGCGATATATTTGTGGTTGATGAGGTTATGCACTATTCCTTCGACAACAGTGAAATGGTACTCATTCCATCCGATGATTTTAAAATTTCGGTAATGGTCGATTACAAAACAACTGTACTTGGAACGCAAAATGCTATGCTCAACAGCATCAGTGAATTTAATACACAATTTGCCGATGCTCGAACGTTTAGCTTTTTACACGAACTAAAACCCCTTCTCGATCAGGGACTCATCAAAGGCGGCGATATCAAAAACGCAATTATTTATGTTGATAAAGAAATAGACGCCTTAACCCTAAACCAACTTAAGGAGGTGTTTTCCCAGCCTGATGTAGAAGTACGGCCCAATGGTGTGCTCAATAACGTTGAACTCAAGTACCCTAACGAGGCGGCCAAGCACAAACTGCTCGATGTTTTGGGCGATTTGTCTTTGGCTGGTCGACCTATTAAAGCTCATATCATCGCCACAAGACCTGGACACTTCGTCAATACTGAAACGGCCAAAAGCATACAGCAGGCCATCAAGTCAAGGTCTACAGCTCCTGTTTATGACCCGAATGCTGAACCGTTGATGGATGTGAATAAGGTGATGAGCATCTTACCTCATCGACCACCTTTTTTACTGATAGACAAGGTCATTGAGATGTCTGAAACACACGTGGTAGGACTGAAAAACGTTACGATGAACGAAACGTTTTTCAACGGTCACTTCCCTGGTGCGCCTGTGATGCCCGGTGTATTACAAGTAGAGGCCATGGCACAAGTGGGCGGTATTTTGGCTTTGAGCACTGTTCCAGATCCAGAAAATTATCTCACGTATTTCTTGCGTTTAGACAATGTTAAATTCAAAAGCAAAGTTGTTCCTGGAGATACCATCATTTTTAATCTCAAGCTTTCAGCACCTATTCGAAGAGGATTGGTACAAATGTCGGGAGAAGCATATGTAGGCAAAACCTTGGTGATGCAAGCCGAAATGATGGCGCAAATCAAAAAAGAAAAATAGACATGAATCAACCCTTAGCATACATACACCCATCGGCAAAAATTGCTGATACTGTGGTTATCGAGCCCTTTACCACCATTCACAAAAATGTAGAAATTGGAGAAGGCACGTGGATAGGCTCTAACGTTACCATCATGCAGGGTGCACGAATCGGGAAGAATTGCCGAATTTTTCCTGGTGCAGTTATTTCTGCCATTCCGCAAGATTTAAAGTTTGAAGGTGAAGACAGCTTGGCCATCATTGGCAATAACACCACAATTCGCGAGTGTGCAACGATCAACAGAGGCACCAAAGAAAGTGGCAAAACCGTGGTCGGCAATAACTGCTTAATCATGGCATATGCCCACGTGGCTCACGATTGTGTCATTAAAGATCACGCCATCATTGTCAATGGGGTTGCGCTCGCTGGTCACGTTGAAATCGGCGAGTATGCCATTTTAGGAGGACTAAGTGCTGTGCATCAATTTATTAAAATTGGCAAACACGCTATGATTGGTGGGGGAAGTCTGGTGCGTAAAGATGTACCGCCATACGTAAAGGCTGCCAAGGAGCCCATTTCCTACATGGGCGTCAACTCCGTAGGACTACGCAGAAGAGGAATTTCCAACGAAAAAATTGTGGAAATCCAGAACATTTACCGCATCATTTTTCAAAAGCACTACAACACCACTCAAGCGCTTGAAATCATCGAAACCGAAGTTGAGCCTACCGACGAACGCGATGAAATCATTGAGTTCTTACGCAACTCACAGCGCGGTATTATGAAAGGTTTTAGCTTAAGTAAAAATGCGAATTGAGGCCAAAGACTTAGGTAAGCGATATCAGCGTCAGGTGGTGATTCAACCCACCAATATCACCGTAGAAGAACCTGGTATATACGTTGTGCTTGGCGGAAATGGTTCAGGTAAATCTACACTGATGAAAATGCTGTCTGGAATGCTTACCCCTTCCAAAGGCTCATTGCATTACTTCGATGATGCTCAGCAACCCATCTCGGCGGATAAACGCTACGAATACATCGCATTTGCAGGCCCTTATCACGAAGTCATTGAGGAAATGACCTTGAAGGAGTTTCTAACATTTACATCCATTTTTCGGCCATTCGTCGACACTCCTGAGGCGTGTTTGGAAATGATGAACCTCAAGACTCATGCCCATAAACAAATAGCCGCATTTAGCTCTGGAATGAAGCAGCGGGTTAAACTTGGATTGGCCTTGTTTAGTACCGCACGTGTGGTGTTTCTCGACGAACCAGTTTCTCATTTAGACGCTAAAGCCATCGCTTGGTATCAATCGGCTCTGGTTGAAGCGGCTAAAGAAAAAATGGTATTTGTGGCCTCCAACCACAACGCCGCCGAATATCCCAATGCGCGGCAAGAGTTTGTTGTTGATTGATTGATATTTGTCCACTACTTTTGTACATAGTATATTGAACAGACAAGGCTTGCCCTGTTTCAACACATTTTAATTCTTCATTTTTCATTTTTAATTCTTAATTATTAATTCCCCATGGCATCCACATCTGAGATTAAAAACGGCCTTTGTTTAGAACACAACGGCGATCCTTATCAAGTCATCGAATTTCTTCACGTAAAACCTGGTAAAGGAAACGCCTTTGTGCGAACAAAGCTGCGCAATCTCGATACCGGTCGCGTATTGGAACACACCTTTCCTGCGGGGAATAAGATCAACACCATTAATGTAGAGTACCGCAATCACCAATTTTTGTATGAAGATGCCGATGGTTACCACTTCATGAATATGGACGATTTTAACCAGATTGCCTTGCAAAAGGACTTTATCGATGGCGTGCAGTTTCTCAAAGAAGGCATGGAGGTAATCATTCTCTTTCACGCGGATGAAGAGCGACCTTTGTCTTGTCAACTGCCTGGCAGCGTTGCCCTTGAGGTGGTTTATACCGAGCCTGGCGTAAAGGGCAATACGGCTACCAATGCCACCAAGGAGGCTAAATTGGAAACTGGAGCTGTCGTTCGCGTTCCTCTGTTCATTGAGCAAAACGAAAAAATTGTGGTCGACACATCGACTGGTGCTTACAAAGAGCGCGCAAAAGAATAATCATGCGGTTTTCAAGAGCATATACCCTCAGTGAACTCGCCTCCCTTTTGGATTGCGGGTTTGAAGGTGACCCCAATCACCAGATTTTAGGTCTAAACGAAATCCACCGTGTAGAAGAGGGTGATTTGGTATTTACCGATCACCCCAAATACTACGATAAAGCACTGAAATCAAAAGCTTCTACGGTATTAATTAATACCGATAACGTTCAACGGCCCGAGGGTAAAGCTCTGCTGATAGTCGATGAGCCGTTTACGTCTTTTAATAAACTCATAGACTTTTTTTCGCCTTGGGAATTACCTACGCATCAGCAAAGTCCAAACGCCAAAATTGGTAAAAACACCATTGTTATGCCCGGTGCTTTTATTGGTAATGACGTGGTTATAGGTGACGATTGCCGAATATATCCTGGAGCTGTCATTCACAGCGGCACACACATAGGCAATCGGGTTTTCATACAGTCCAATTCCGTGATTGGTAGTTTGGGTTTTTATTACAAAAAACGGGATGCCCGCTTCGAGCGACTACTTAGTGGCGGCGGGGTGAACATTGCCGACGATGTGGAAATTGGTGCCGGCTGTACCATCGACCGTGGTGTAACGCACCAAACCTCTATTGGCAAAGGAACCGTTATCGATAACCAAGTGCAAATTGGCCACGACACCCACATCGGCGAACGCTGTTTATTCGCCTCTCAAGTGGGTATTGCCGGTTGTGTGAACATCGGAGATGAGGTCACCTTTTGGGGACAAGTTGGTGTAACCAGTGGCATTACCATCGGAAACAAGGCTGTTGTACTGGCGCAGTCAGGCATATCTAAAAGCCTGGAAGGCGGCAAAACTTATTTTGGCTATCCCGCAGAAGAAGCCCGAAAAAAATACCGCGAAATGGCCTCTCTTCGCATCTTACCCGATGTCATCGAGCAGTTGAATGGGTGATGACATTGACGATGACGATGACGATGACGATGACGATGACGATGACATTGACGATGACTCAGTGGTGGGTTAACGTACGGGTACTAAGGATTACTTTTATTGGCAAGCCTTGACAAGGGCGTTTCATCACGTACAACCATTCGTCCAGTCTTAGTCTTAGTCTTAGTCTTAGTCTTAGTCTTAGTCAACTCAACTAGCCGGTACGTAATCCAATGGTGCGCCGGGTCCAATCGGCAATCCAAGAAGAATCCAAATGATCAACATGATGGCCCAGCCGATGAAGAACACCACCGAATAGGGCAACATCGTAGACACAATGGTGCCAATCCCTGCTTTGGGGTCATAACGCTGCATAAAGGCAACAATAAGGGCAAAATAGCTCATCATAGGACTGATGATGTTGGTGATGCTGTCACCAACACGATACGCCACTTGAGTGAATTCTGGAGAAAAGCCCAGTAACATAAACATGGGTATAAACACCGGCGCCATAATGGCCCATTTGGCCGAAGCAGAGCCCATCACTAGGTTAATAATGGCGGCTACCACTACAAAGCCAAGCATCAACGGAATACTGCCGAGATTGGCAGACTGAAGAAAATCTGCGCCACTGATGGCAAAGATGAGTCCAAGGTTGGTCCAGTTAAAGTAGGCCACAAACTGAGCCGCAAAGAACACCAATACGATATACGAGCCGAGGGTTTGCATACTCTTGGCCATCCCGTCCATCACATCCTCATCGTTTTTAAATGTTTTAGCACCAATGCCATAGGCGATACCAGCAACGGCAGAGCCCAAGAAAATAAAGGCTACTATGCCCGACATAAATGGTGAACGCAAGATACCACCATCAACGGGGTGACGTAAAAAGCCATCGGCGGGAATCAATCCCCAAAGAACCCAAGCGGTGAAGAGCAAAGAGGCAACCAAGGCGTAAATCATCCCCTTTTTTTCTTGCTTTGTCAGTTGATGAATCTCTTCCGGCTCTTCGGTACCCGTGTATTCGCCCAGTCGCGGCATGACCAGTTTTTCGGTGGTCCAAGTCCCTAGTCCGGCTATCAAAAACGTGCTCACAAACATGAAATAGTAATTACATGCCGGGTTGACGGTATAATCGGGGTCAATGATACGGGCTGCTTCTTCCGATAATCCGGCCAATAGTGGATCTATGGTACCGAGCAATAGGTTGGCACTATACCCTCCGGAAACGCCGGCAAAAGCAGCCGCTAACCCACCAAAGGGATGTCTGCCGGCCGCGAGAAAGATGATGGCGGCCAAGGGCACCAATAAGACGTACCCTACCTCACTCGCGGTATTGGAAATGACCCCAGAAAAAACAATGACAAAGGTGAGCATTTTTTTGGGCGACGACAACACGACCAACCGCAGTACCGACCCAATCAATCCCGAACCTTCAGCAATACCTATACCGAGTAACGCAACGAGTACCGTACCTAAAGGCGCAAATCCGGTAAAATTGGTAACCATTCGGCTCAAAATCATATCCAAGCCTTCGGCGGAAATAAGGTTAAACGGCACCACCGTTTCTCCCGTGCCGGGATGTACCACTTCTAAGTCGGTCAAACTGGCCACCCATGAAAGGATGACGACCAAGACGGCAAATCCTGCGAAAAGCGTGGCGGGATGCGGGAGCATATTTCCCAAACGCTCTACAATATTCAAAAACTTATCAACCAGATTCGTCTTTCCTTTAGCCATGTGTTTGCAAAATTTTTAAAAGCCCAAAACTACAGCACAACGGGTTAATAGCGAGAGGTGGAAATATTTCACTTTTTAAGTGCTTTAAGTCTGCCATATATTTGCCTGTTCTATAATACCCCAATCAACATGCACCTACGCTTTTGCCTATTACCTCTTCTTTTTTTTACAAGCTTGAACAATGTTGCACAATCGGATGAAGAGGTTCTAAGAGATTTTTATACCCGCGCTTTAGAGGGTCAGCAATCGTATCGTTGGTTGGGGGAGTTATGCGCCATTGGGCCGCGATTAGCCGGTTCTGAGGGTGCAGCAGAAGCCGTAGAATGGGCCAAAAAAACCATGGAGAGTATGGATTTTGACACGGTTTATCTTCAACCCGTAGAGGTGCCCCACTGGGTGCGCGGTGAAGAAGAGGCTCGCTTTGGACGTTTCCCTCTATCTGTTACCGCTTTGGGTGGTTCCATTTCTACACCCGAAGGTGGTATAAGTGCACCCGTAGTAGAGGTCAAAGATTTTGATATGCTCGATAGTCTTGGCGCGTTGGGCATGCTGGAAGGAAAGATAGTCTTTTACAATTACCCCATGAAACAGCATTATATCAAAACCTTTCACGCCTATAGCGATGCGGTAAAATACCGTTGGATGGGCGCCGCAAGGGCCTCAGAATATGGCGCAGTGGCTTCGTTGATTCGCTCGTTGAGTACGCGCATCGACGATTTTCCCCACACTGGAACCATGACCTATCGCGATGTGGAAACCAAAATTCCCGGAGGGGCACTGAGCACCATGGCCTCGGAGTGGTTGAGTGGGCAGTTAAAGCGCCATCCCGAAAAAGAGATGTTGCTGCGCTTGGAGAGTGAAGACAAAGGGCGCACCACCTCATACAATGTGATTGCCGATTTATACGGCAGCACTTACCCCGAGCAAATCATGGTAGTGGGTGGCCACTTAGATTCGTGGGATTTGGCCGAAGGTGCGCATGACGACGGTGCCGGATGTGTGCACTCAATGGGGGCGGCTCAGCTCATCATTGACAGTGATAAACGACTCAAGCGTACCGTAAGGGTTGTCCTGTACATGAACGAAGAATTTGGTCTCGACGGCGCACGAACCTATGCACAATTAACCCGTGATCATCGCCATGTATTGGCCATTGAGTCGGATGCGGGAGGATACATCCCTCGTGGGTTTAGCTTTGATACCGACACGGCCACTCTGGAAAAAATACGTCGTTTTCAACCGCTTTTTTTGCCTTACGGGTTGTTTGAATTCACCAACCAAGGCAGTGGCGCTGATGTAGGGCAGATTCAAGACCCCAATGCCATTCTCGGCGGATTACGCCCGGAAAGTCAGCGCTACTTCGATGTTCACCACGCCGCGACCGATGTTTACGCTGCCGTCAATGCCCGAGAACTGGAAATAGGTACCGCCTCTATTGCCGCCATTTTGTATTTAATGGACTTTTATGACGTGTTTAAGTTACAAGACTAGAAACGATATTGGGCTTCCCTGTAATTTCTGATGGCCAAATAGTTGCGTGTCACTTTATTTGTGAGGCGTTTAGCTTTAGACCATCACCTACTGCAATAAAATTCCAATGTCTTCAATCAGCTGGTTCATTTCCTCCTCATCCGTTCCGTCGTAATACCCACGAATTTTTCCTTGCTGATCAATTAACCCTATGTTCTCTGTATGGATAAAGTCGTGGTCTTCATCAATGACACCGATCTCTTCCGGCGGTTCCGGCGCAATGAAATATACTTCACGGGCCAAGCGATAGATTTCTTTTTTATCTCCGGTTAGCAATCGCCAACGATCGTAATTGATGCCTTTTTCTTCGGCGTAGGCCGCCAGCGTGGCCACATCGTCCACTTCAGGCATAACCGTATGAGATAAAATTAACAGTTGATTTTCATGAAGATAATGCTCTTGTACACGGAGCAATTCATTCGTCATTATTTTACATATACTCGGACATGTTGTAAAGAAAAACTCTACCACGCGAACATGCCCGTCAACGACCGCAGAATCTACGGGGTTATTTCTTTGATCTACCAGAGAAAAGTCACCCACTCGATGACCACGGCCAACACGCTGAAAACTTGGATCTACAAGCATTGGGTTGACCTGAGAAGGGTTGATAATAGGGAGTGTTCGTTTGGGTTGCAATTGCTTCAAGGAGAAAACAAATAACCCAATAAGAATGGATATCATCACCATCCAAAACAATATTTTCCAACGATTGGCCATACGGTTTACTTAATGCTTGTACTTAAAAGTGGGGTTTATATAAAAATGCGTTTGTTAGTTATTGGCTTTGGACGCATGCGCCTCTGAGCACCCAATAAATACGCAGCCATTGGACTTTAAAGGCAGCCCTAATAACATACGCAAATAAACCTTGATTTGTTTTTACAGCTATTCTTCTTCAACAATAACCCACTGATTGTTTTGAAGCAATGGCAACGCTTGCTTATACTTAACCGACTTTTTTTCTCCACTGGTAAGGTTTTGCAAAGTAACCACATCGTTGCGACCGTACTTTTTCTCTTTTACAATGGGCTGTTGTGGTGCGGCTTGCTGCTGTGGCTGCTGACCTCCACCCGATGCCGTTACATCCGTGCGGGAAGTTTGGAGATTTCCTTGCGGACTGCGCTCGCGTTTACCTTCTTGCACAGCACTTGGGTCACGGGTGGGTAAATCGGCCTTAAACAAGAAAGAAATCATCTCTCGGTTCACCTTATCCATCATCTGCTTAAAGAGCTCAAATGACTCAAATTTATAGATAAGTAGTGGGTCCTTTTGTTCGTAAACCGCTCCGCGTACACTCTGACGAAGGTCGTCCATATCCCGTAAGTGATTTTTCCAGGCTTCGTCTATCATGGCCAAGGTCAATGACTTTTCAAAGTCGAGAATCAATTGACGGCCTTGAGTTTCTGCGGCTTTTTCTAGGTTGGTAACCACCTGCATGGCTCTTCGGCCATCAGTAATGGGAACCGCAATGGTTTTGTATTTATCCTTTTGCTTTTCGTATACATCCTTGATGACTGGGTAGGCCACGTCGGTGATGCGTTTGTTTTTCTCTCGATAATAGGCGTAGGCCTTGTCGTAGAGCTTGTCCACCAACTCCTGAGGATTGATTTTCTTAAACGTCTCTTCATCAACCGGACTTTCAATGGAGAATACACCCGCCAAGTCGAGTTGAAAGTTTTCAAAATCACGTAAGTCGATATACTGGTTGACGATGGACTCCGAGGTGTCGTAGATCGCATTCATGATGTCGATGGAAAGGCGTTCTCCAAAGAGTGCTGAGCGGCGACGTTTGTAGATTACTTCACGCTGCGCATTCATCACATCATCGTATTCCAACAAGTGTTTACGCATCCCAAAGTTGTTTTCCTCCACTTTTTTCTGGGCGCGCTCAATGGATTTTGACACCATACCGTGCTGAATCACTTCGCCTTCTTTATGACCGAGTCGATCCATAACTTTAGCAATACGCTCTGAACCGAAGAGACGCATCAGATCGTCTTCGAGAGACACAAAAAACTGACTGCTTCCGGGATCTCCTTGTCGACCTGCACGACCGCGCAACTGGCGGTCAACACGGCGACTGTCGTGGCGTTCGGTGCCAATAATGGCCAAACCACCAGCGCCTTTGGATTCGGGGGTGAGTTTGATGTCCGTACCACGACCAGCCATGTTGGTGGCGATGGTTACATTTCCGGGTTTACCAGCTTCTGCTACCACTTCAGCCTCTCTTTGGTGAAGCTTGGCATTAAGAACATTGTGTTTGATTTTTCTCATGTTGAGCGATCGACTGAGGAGCTCAGAAATTTCCACCGAAGTGGTACCAACAAGCACTGGCCTTCCCGCTTCGGTAAGCGTTACAATTTCTTCAATGACTGCATTGAATTTTTCACGGCGGGTCTTGTAAACCAAGTCGTCTTTGTCGTCGCGGGCAATGGGTTTGTTGGTGGGAATTACCACCACATCGAGTTTGTAGATGTCCCAAAATTCACCCGCTTCGGTTTCCGCGGTACCGGTCATACCAGCCAATTTGTGGTACATACGGAAATAGTTCTGCAAGGTAACAGTCGCATAGGTTTGGGTAGCCGCCTCAATTTTTACATTTTCCTTGGCCTCTAAGGCTTGGTGCAAACCATCGGAGTAGCGACGCCCCTCCATGATACGCCCCGTTTGCTCATCCACGATTTTTACCTTGTTGTCCATAACCACATACTCCACATCTTTTTCAAACAAAGCATACGCCTTGATGAGCTGGTTCATAGAGTGAATGCGCTCACTTTTCACGGTAAAATTGTGAAGGAGTTCGTCTTTTTTCTTAATCTTCTGCTCTTTCTCGACATTTTCTTGCTCCAGTTTTGAAAGTTCCGCTGTGATATCCGGCATGAGGAAGAAATCGCGCTCGGTATCACCGGAAATAAGGTCAATTCCTAAGTCGGTGAGATCAATTTGATTGTTTTTCTCTTCGATGACAAAGTAGAGTTCGTCGTCGATAAGGTGCATGTTTTTCGACTGTTCCTGCATATAAAGCGCCTCGGTTTTTTGAAGAATGGTTTTGATGCCATCCTGACTGAGGTACTTAATGAGGGCTTTATTTTTAGGTAACCCGCGATGAGCGCGCAATAACAGCTTACCACCTTCTTTGGTATCGCCTTCGGCAATAAGCTTTTTGGCGTCGTTGAGACATTGTTGAACCACTTGCTTTTGGTGACTAACCAACTTGGCCACATGTGGTTTAAGTTCGTTGAATTCGTGTAGATCTCCTTTTGGCGTGGGTCCAGAAATGATAAGCGGTGTACGTGCGTCGTCAATAAGCACTGAGTCAACCTCATCCACAATGGCATAATGGTGTTTTCGCTGCACCAATTCATCTGGATTTTTCGCCATATTGTCGCGCAAGTAATCAAAGCCAAACTCGTTGTTGGTACCAAAAGTGATGTCGGCCTTGTAGGCATTTACGCGTTCAGGACTATTGGGTTGGTGCTTGTCGATACAGTCGACCGATAGCCCGTGAAATTCGTAAATCGGCCCCATCCATTCGGCGTCACGCTTGGCGAGATAATCATTTACCGTCACCAAGTGCACCCCTCTACCGGCAAGGGCGTTGAGATAAACCGGCAACGTGGCCACTAAGGTTTTACCTTCACCCGTTTGCATTTCGGCAATTTTACCTTGATGAAGTGCTACCCCACCAATTAACTGCACATCGTAGTGAGTCATACTCCACTTGGTGGGATTACCCGCTACCATCCAGGTGCTGTCCCAAATGGCTTTATCGCCCTTGATGTGGATGTGGCTGTAACGCGAAGCCATTTCAATATCGGCAGGAGAAGCTGTCACTTCAATTTGCTCATTTTCCGTAAATCGACGTGCCGTTTCTTTAACCACCGAAAAAGCCTCCGGTAAGATATCGAGCAAAGTGTTTTCGATAATGTCTAACGCCTCGTTTTCTAGTTTTTCAATTTGATCAAACAACTGTTCTTTGGCTTCGGCATCATCGCTGGCATCAATTTGCGCCCGAAGGGTTAAAATTTCTTCGGTTTGCGCTTTGGTGTCTTCGGCTATTCGCGACTTAAACGCATCGGTTTTGGCGCGTAAGGCATCATTAGAAAGTTTAACAATGTCCGGTTCAACGCTCTTTACCTTTATCACAAAGGGCTGAATTTCCTTGATATCGCGTTTAGATTTGGTGCCGAATAATTTTCCTAAAAGTTCCGTAATCATATATGATGAAAAAAAGAGTTGTCGATTTTGAACTTGCAAAAGTAAGGGATATAGATGTTATCTCAATGTCAATACTTAATGTCTGCCTATAAAGTCTGATCGCTGCTTTTATGCTTCTAAATCAGAGGGATCGACCTTAGGCTGATTAATATAAAGTACGCCGTCTAAACACTCGAAGTCAAGCAAGTAAATTATTTGACACGTTTGTTGTAAGTTTGAACTGAAGACTAATTATCATGAAACACACATTTACACTTATTACAATCCTTTGTTTAGCGATGATTCCGCTTTGCGCCCAAAAGGATTGTCATGCCATAGAGGCTTTTGTTGAAAACGTAAGCGTGAAACGCATTAGCAGCCCTAATTATACGTCCATTAGCCACTCTTTTAATGATTCGTCAGCAACAAACTGCATGACACCATACATTGAAAAATTGCCCAGATATTGGCATTATTTCAAGACCATAAGTATGACACATCCAGGAAGCGGTAGATTTGATAAACTTGACGGGGATGCATTAACTGCTGCTTATCGTTCGTATCTGCTGAACGACTCAACACTGAATATCATTTTAACAGATTTCGAAGAAAAGGTTATAGCGAGTTCAACACCAAAGGACACCATCGCTTTTCAAAGGTTTCTCGGAATAGCTGTCAAGTATTTCAATATTTTGAAAATTAACGATGACGGTCATTACTTAACCAAACCTGTATGCATTGGACAAAATGCGCTTTCTGAAACAGAAACCATTCGCCATCACGAAGCAGAGGCCTTTGCCTTTGCTGTTATGTTTGAAGATTACTTAAAACCTAAATACAACATTGTCAATGAATTTTACAATTCAGTAAAAAAACTCTACAACATGAACTTAGGTCAGGACCGCGAATCTCAACGATTGCGAGCGCAGGGAGCTGTCTTTATACAAATGTATGACAATCCTGTTCTGAGGCAAATGTTTGTCGATGCCTTTGAAGAATATGCAGACATATTGCCCTTTGTTTTGAAAATGGATTAAATGCGGTATGTTTTTGGAAATTCTTTCTTTGACACAATAAGGATCAAATCACAACTATGATTCGCGGCTTTATTTAAACACAAGTACATCTGTGGTGTTGTCTTTATGAAATCAACAATTAATGTATATCATGAAGGCCTTTTTACTTATAGCAATTGCCACACTCTCATCCATTTCTATTTATGCACAAGACGAGGCATACGTTCGATTTGAAATACGCAACGCAGGGGTAAACGTGCAAGGTAAGTTTACCGAATATGATACAAATATCAATATAAACCCAAAAGATTTATCCAACGCGACGTTTCGGGGGGTCATTTCGGTAGAGTCTATCGATACGGGGATAAAAAAGCGGGACAAAGACTTAAAAAAGAAAAATTACTTTGACATTGAAAAGCACCCTAATATATCCTTCGAACTCACCTCTATAAAAGCCAATGGTGAAGGTGCTGGGTACGTGATTTCGGGCGACTTAACCATTAAAGACGTCACGAAATCGGTGTCGTTTACCGCTATAAAAGTTCGCGTATCCGATGATCTCTACATAAAGGGTGAACTCACACTCAATCGGCGTGACTTTAATGTGGGTGGAAGCAGCCTTATGCTCTCTGACGAATTGAAGGCATCGTTTAGGTTGCCCATCAGGTAAATCATATGACAAGTCATTGAGAAGCGCAGAGGACACAGAGGTTTCGCTAAAGCGAAGGGATCAATTACATAGGGCTCTCGTTTAGTTAAGGCATTTTTTAATGCGTTTGCCCTGCATTACCCCACTTTTAGTTTGTATAAAAAAGAAAAAACAAGTACATTTGAGGTCATAATCAAATTTGAATCAACCAAACAGCAATCGTAAAAACGATCTTGTAAATCAGCGTTAAATGGCAAATAGTTACTACAAGAAAAACAAGGAAAAAATTCTGAAGAAACTTAAAGAACGCTATCAGAAAGACAAGGAATTTAGAGAAAACGCCCGAAAAGCATACCGAGAAAAGTATCAAAATGACCCAGAATACCGAAAAAAAACCAAGGAACGGGCAAGAGATCGTTATCACACGGATGAAGAATACCGACAAGCAACCATTGAGCGCTCGAGAAGAAGATACAGAAAATAAATGATGAATCAGCTTTTACACCATTCACAACTGTATCAATAATACAATCTAATGTTTGTTTTTTACATAGGTAAAAATTGCGCTTTTACCAGTGATAGATGTTAAAAAACAACGTGGTTTTCTAATACGCACACACAAAATCATACAACTTCGCGTTATCTTTGTAGAAGGGTAACAAACATATGTGCATGCACTACTTATTTCGTAGATGGTTTCGCGTCCCATTAGCCGTTGTCATCACTGTATTTTCGGCTTTTGGAGGATATGCTTATGGCCATTTTTCCAATGATATGAATAATGATTTCTATCGTTATAACAACGTAAATTCTTACAAATTAATCAATTTTTATGAGGGTTCATTGGAAAGTGCTTCTCCTGAAGTGTTAAAATTAATGCCACCGCAACCGGAAAATTGCGATGGTGAACCCGAATTGGTCTGCGTCTCCCGAGTGCCCAATAGCAATGATGTAGAAATTACCATTTTTCCCTCTACAGATACCGGTACAATATTTAATTTTTACGTCGTGGAGTCAAGCCCCACCGGCGTAGGCGGTTTTGCACCCATCGACACCATTAACGATTATGACCCTGGTATAATAACCTTGACGCTAGCAAGTTTTCCTCAGTATTTTAGATTTAGAGCCGTTACCGATAACGGATGTTTATCTGACCCTTCGAACGTGGTGGGTACACTTGATCTAGATTTGACCGTTAGACCCATTGGAATGATTAGTAGGGATACCGCTGAACTCAATTGGAACAATCCTCGCCCCAATGATCCAACGGATATATTATACACCGTTGAAATGGAATTACCCGCCGGTAGTAATGCTTGGAACCCCATCGCACAAACAACGGATCTCAATCTGTTTCAACACGTAGGTGTATGCGAAATGGACGTCAATTTTCGCATCACATACGAGTCTTTTAACAGCGATTCAACCTTTAATTGCACCAACTTTTCCAACATAGAAGGCGATGAGTTTACCAATGAATCCAATAGAGACACCATTGATATAAACTTTGTATCTGTCGATGCCAACGGACGTTCCATCATTGATTTTAATCCTTCAAACTCTGGTGATGTGGTGGAGTATTACATATTGTATTTCAACACCACAACTGGTAGTTGGGACATCATTGATACGGTTGGAGCGCTTGGCGCCTACACCTGGCCGGCCTCGTTAGCGGATACCCGGCCAGAGCGTTTTCGAGTTATATCCATCGACAGCTGTGGGAATTTGAGTAGTGATCAAGTGGTAACACCACATCGAACCATGTTTTTAGAATCAGATTTTGATTTTTGTGGCGATGAAAACACCATCACGTGGACGCCTTACGAAGGATGGGGAGGCAACTTGGTGGGGTACGAACTGCGCGCAGATATCGATGACCCGATACTGGGTATGCAAAATGATGTTTTACTTTATTCGGGAACCAATACCCAGTTTGTGCAAACCGACATCATAGATGGGGCGGAATATTGTTATCGTGTTATCGCCATACATACCGATAGTATATTTAGCTTATCCAATGAGATATGTGTCAATCCGGCCGAGCAAAACCCAACGGAAATGTTATACATCGCCGAAATCCGTCCTCGGGGAGATGGCGTGCGAATCATTGGCTTTGGAGATGGTGATGCAAACGCCGATGACATTCTTATTCAACGTGGACCAACAAGAAATGGCCCTTTTAGCACCATTGGACAAGTAAAAATGCCGAGAAATCCGCCGTTTAGATTTACTTATGTGGATTACAGTGTGGATTTTGATGACGGCCCTTTTTACTACCAATTGGTGGCTGTAGACAGCTGTAATTTTACAGATACAGCATCCAATGTGGTCAATACCATTTTGGTAAATGCAGAATCCCGCTCTAACGAACAAAACATCGTTACTTGGAACAGCTTTATTGGCTACCAAGGAGGCGTTAGTCGTTACGTATTATCTCGTTCTACCGGGCCAAATGCTGGCTTTAGTGTTGTTGACGACAATATTGATCCCAATGATACCATTTACATTGATCATTTAGGAAATAATTCCAACGATGCATCAAGATTTTGCTATCGGATAGAGGCTGTAGAAGGTCAAAACACCTTAGATATTCCTGAAAATTTAAAACCTTTTGTCAGCAGAAGTAATTTTGCTTGTGTCGTACAAACAACCAAGCTTTTGGTGCCAAATGCCTTTAGTCCGGCTTCTTCTGTAGAGAAGAATAAAGTATTTGGTATTGGCAACCGATATGTAGACTTTGATAGATTCAGAATGACAATCATTAACCGTTTTGGTCAAGTGGTATTTGAAACACAAAACCCAGATGAACACTGGGATGGCACCTATAATGGCCAAGAAGCACCGACGGGCGTATACTCGTATATCATTCAATATCGATCGGTGGATTCAAAAGCTGAAGATATGATTGGAACGGTGACGCTGTATCGATAACCATTTAAAAAGATACACAAGCCGCGACAGTAAATGCTAAATTTTCGTAAGACTGTGTTGGTAAAGGAAAAACACTACCTGGGGCCAACTGAGCTTGTGTAAAAGCCCTTTCTATTTCACCGTCCAAATATCTCACTTCAGCCCTTAACGTTAGTCCTTTTCTGGGCATGTAATCTATATTAAAGGATGTTCCCCATACACTGAGCGATCGCTCAGTTAAAGGCATGGTTTCAATTTCAGGCGACATAAAATTGATCGATTGATCGCGTACATACTCACCTCTAACAGCCGCCGCCCAGGTTTTAGAAAATTCTTTTCGAATGATTAAATGTGGCATATGAATGGGTGATCCCCCCCACTGTATATTATCGTAGCCCAAAAACCACTGCCAAGAATTCAAAGCATGCTTAAACGTAAAACCATTGATCATCCCATTAACAGGGTCCATTAACCCGCCACGATCATTGGCATAAAGAAAGTGATACCTCAATTGAACCTTATCAGATCCTAAGCGAAAGCGAAACATTGCAGCAGGATGACTGCTCTGAGCGTGTCTGGTAACCGTCTCCCAACCGTTAATAATAGCGCCTTCTAATTTAATCACCCCTGTTCTGTCTTCCCAACGGGTTCTCAAACCCGTTAAAAAGTAAGGGGTGTTTTCCGCCACTAGGCTTCTTGTTAACGTTGGATTTTCAGCGCCTTTAATTACTTCCATGCCTATACCGCTTTCAAAAATCCCCACATCAAAAGAAAATTGTTTGTAATCGGTTCCCACATATGCTTGAGCCAATGGAAGTGCCCAATTGGGTTCATGGGCCATGATGGCACCGGCATACGAACCAAACATCAAATCCAAACGCGCTCTAACACCCTTAGACGCATACTTAGTTTCTAAAATGGCCACGTTGGGCGCAATGGTATTATTGAGATTGTGATTGTAAAACCACAAGTCTCTCGTGCTATTGTCATTGCTAAAATCACTCGTAAAATAAATTTCTGAGTATCCGGAAAACGATAATTGGCCTTGCAACATCAATGGAGTAACAAAAATGAGCAATATCTTAAAAAATGTATGATTCATGCCAATAAGTTTTAATACTCAGAAAAAGAGGTTTTTATTCGATTTTTATCACATACAAATTTTATCCACTCGCCTTTCGTGACGACCGCCTTCAAAAGTAGTATTGGCAAAGGTTTTTACAATATCCAAAGCCAGTTCTTTAGATATAAAACGAGCAGGAAGAGCAAGAACATTTGCGTTGTTATGTTGACGTGCCAATTCAGCTAAATCTACCCTCCAGCAAAGTGCCGAACGAATGTTCTGGTGCTTGTTGACGGTCATATTGATGCCATTACCGCTTCCACAAATCGCTATTCCCCAGTCTGCCTTTGCCGATTCAACCGCCTCAGCCATCGGATGCGCCACATCGGGATAGTCCATACTGTCTTCAGAATTGGTACCAAAATCAATAAATATTAGTGTATCTTTGAAGGCGTTTTTGATGGCTTCCTTAAGCTGATATCCAGCGTGATCTGCTGAAATTGCGACGGTTGTTTGGTTTTTAATGCTCATTTGTTGTACTTGTTTGAAGGTTATTGACAACCTTTGAAAATTAAATTAACATTCTTGAGAATGTATGGTGAATAACTAATCACAAATTTACCTTGCATAATTGAAATACCATAGCTATTTGCGCCTTTTTACGCTCGTATGCAACTTTATTTTCATTTACTTTTTCACACGTTGTTTCTTGTTTATTGACAATCAAAATGACCATTCAGCCAATAATAAAATTAACGCCGGGATGTTTAAACTTTATTTTTAAGATTTGTTGATTAACTTTACTTGAATTTGAAAATTAAGGTATTACTTTTGTTGTCAATGTTAATAACCCGTGTATAACGTTTAATAAATGACTTTAACAAAAATCACCAATAAACTTTTTACACAGAACTAACAGCCTATATATACCACCATGATTGAATTTTTTTTAAAAAGAAAAAATACATTATATAGAATAGTTTGTTTACAACTATTTATTTTCACTGGAATGCTGTCTGCTCAAAATTCTGACAGCCTAGAATATGTGAAATTTTATCATCCCAATGGAGAGATAGCCAGTGAAGGAACTTTGCGCAATGGTGTGCCTGATGGATACTGGAAATCTTATCACGTCAACGGAAACATTAAATCCGAAGGCAATAGATATAATGAAGCATTGGATAGCTTGTGGAAGTTTTACAATGAGAATGGCGAACTCTACGTCTCTATCACTTATAAAGATGACGTCAAGCAAGGACCTAGAACTACTTATTCTGAAGGCTTAAAAATCAAACAAGAACAATTTGAAAAGAACCAATTACACGGTTTAACCACGTATTTCTACCCCAATGGTGATGTAAAGAAAACGGTTCCTTTTGAAGAAGGAAAAGAGCAAGGCATGGGGTATGAGTATGATGAAGAGGGATTGATAATAACGTTATTAACCTATAAATCAGGCGTATTAACAAAGAAGAGAAACATAAACAGACGAGATGATGATGGCAATAAGCAGGGCATTTGGATGACCTTTCACAAGAATATGCGCATTGAGGTCGAAGGCAATTATACGGATAATCTCAAAAATGGCTTTTTCAAATACTACACCCGAACAGGTAATCTAATCAAAACAGAACGTTGGATCATGGGGGTTCTTCAAGAGCCAGATGCCACAACTGAAAAGATGGAAATCCGAAGAACATTAGATCCCAATACCGGTCACATCAGTAACGTTGGTCCATATTTACAAGGTAAAAAAGAAGGGGTACACCGCGAATACGACGAAGAAGGAAATGTAATAGGTGGAGGTATTTACTCATTAGGACAAATTCTCGCCGAAGGCATTACCGATGATTTAGGTCGACGACAAAAGCATTGGAAATTTTACTACCAAACTGGAGAATTAAAAGAAGAGGGTGGCTATTTAGATGGAAAACGACACGGAAATTGGAAGTATTATTTTATTGATGGGGGCATTGAACAAGAAGGAAGATTCAATAGAGATAAACCTGATGGTCTTTGGACTTGGTATCACGACAATGGTGAAGTGTGGCGCGAAGAAGAATACATGCGTGGTTTACGAGATGGTCCATTCAAAGAAATGGATAAGGAGGGCAATGTTATTGCCAAAGGAAATTATGCTGAAGGCTATCGCGATGGAGACTGGTTTTACGAAGTTGGAAACGTTCGAAAAATTGGAAAGTATTTCGACGGGGAATTACACGGGAAATGGAACCACTATTTTACCTCTAACGACCAACTGCGTTTCAACGGAAATTATATCAATGGTATGCGCGAAGGAAAGCATACGTGGTATTACGACAATGGACAAGTCGAAATGCGAGGTAAATATTCTGGCGGTTTAAAAGAGGGCATTTGGGATTTTTTCAATAGAAAAGGTTTTAAATACTTAACCATAACCTTTAAAAATAACATTGAAGTAGAGTACAACGGTAGTAAAATTACCTATGGAAAAAGATACGATAAACGGCTGGAAGAAGCTGAGCAGTAAATGCGAATACGATAATCCTTGGATAAGTGTTTTTCATGAAGATGTGATCAACCCCAATGGTGGACACAATATTTACGGTAGAATACATTTCAAGCACGTGGCCATTGGTATATTGCCAATCGATGATGAAGAACACACCTGGTTGGTTGGTCAGCATAGATATCCTTTAAATACTTATTCTTGGGAAATACCTGAAGGAGGTGCGCCCTTAAACGAAGACCCTTTAGAAGCAGCTAAGAGAGAATTATCAGAAGAAGTTAATTTAAAAGCTGAACATTGGACATGTATTCAAAAG
>JAIUMB010000011.1 GCA_022565745.1 Cryomorphaceae bacterium
CCTTTGATTTTCCGTAAAAGAATATGTTTTTAATGACCCGCGCAGCATTTTTCGTCGCTGACCAAAGGCCTGCTTTACTAATTTTAAAAAGTCCTCGGGACTTGATTCAATCCGTGGTTGTGCTCTTCTGCGTAGAAGAATGACACCGGATTTCACCTTTGGTGGCGGATTAAAGGCGCCTTCATTTACCGTGAAACAATACGATACATCATAAAATGCTTGCACCCACACGCTGAGTATGCCATAGGTTTTAGACCCTGGCGGGGCGGCGATGCGTTCAGCCACTTCTTTTTGAAACATCCCACCCGCTAAGGGAAATAAATGTCTGTATTCCACCAATCGAAAAACAATCTGCGACGATATGTTGTACGGATAGTTGCCTATCAATGCCGTGGGCTCCACAACAATCTCCTCCATTGGCAGGCGTAAAAAATCTCCGAAAAAAATATGATCATCCGGCAACAGTTGGTTGGACTTGAGGTATAAAACCGATTCCTCGTCGAGTTCAACAGCTTTAACCGTAGGGTAGTGTTTAACCAACTCACGGGTAAGGACACCGGTGCCCGGACCTATTTCCAATACCTGCTGGGGCGCATCATGCTCAAAAATTTTCGCAATTCGTGCAGCGATGGCTTCACTGGTTAAAAAGTGTTGTCCTAAATGTTTTTTTGGCCGAACACTCATTGTTTGCGCACTTTACCGGTTTGGGGATCTTTCTTTGGTGCTTTAGACGGCAATGGCTGCTTTAATTTTGACTCCACTTTAATGTCTTCCCGCAACACCCAACGACCTTTGACAAACTCTAATCCATCATAACTAAAATCAGGACCGTAATACGCCCACATGCCTTTGGGCTTATCATCGGGTGGTGATAAGTGGTCAAGAACAATCATTCCTTCTTCTTTGCGGTAGCGAAACGTGGCCGCGGCTTGAAATGAGTAGTTAAAAAACAAGCGATATGGCGGACGTTGATACACGCGATCCATCAGCTTGGGCGTTTCAAAAATCTTGGCGCCAAATCGCAACAGGCCCTTGTCGTCGATGTGAATGACGTCGATGAGCTTCTGCTGAACCTTCTCGTCGATTGGACGATAACCCATCAGCATGTGATAAGTGTTGTTCTTGTCTTTGACCGTGTGCAACTGATAATACAAGGCCCCGTACCACTGACCTGGCGTTAGCGGACGGTATTCCGGATCGATTAATGAATCGGCAAAATCCTCAAGAACCACCACCTTAAAATGGTCTTTCTTTTCTCTTAGTATAAATAGACCATTAAATACTTCCGTGCCGGGAAAGCCGGGCACCAACCACGTAAACATCCGTAAGCTTCCATCGTCGCTGTCAAGTACTGAAAGATTTTTAACGTCCGAAAAATCTATTTGAAAGGGATCTTCGGCATCTTCAATCACTTCCTGCAGTAAAGTGAAAAAGGCTTTATTGGCACTGTCTCTTTGCTCGGATTGCTCAGAATACATAATGGCCTCACCAAGTTCTACCAAATGAAGCAGCTCGTCTTGTACCACCATCTGGCCGTGTAAAGCCGTGGCGATAAATAAAGCTAGTATTTGGTGAATGGGTTTCATATTTGGTATTTTGTTGAGGTGGGGGAGTGGGCCAAATTTAGTGTTGTACAGAATTTGTGCAACCGGACCTTCGACCAACATTTACGCCACTCATCATTTTTACAATTAATCTAAATGTAAAAAATCTTTTTTCTCAAACAATTCATCTTCACTTTCCACGTGGTTCTCATCGGGTACGCAGCAGTCTACCGGACAAACAGCGGCACACTGCGGCTCTTCGTGAAAACCAATGCACTCCGTGCACTTATCGGTTACAATATAATAGAGATCGTAACTCACGGGCTCTTGAGCCTCATCGGCATCGTAGGTCTTTCCGCTTTTAGGCGTAACGTTGCCGCTAAGTGATGTGCCTTCTGAAAAACGCCATTCTACACCACCTTCGTATATGGCGTTGTTTGGGCATTCTGGCTCACAAGCGCCACAATTGATACATTCGTCGGTTATTATAATTGCCATAATTATGCTTTTTTAAAACACAATGCGTTGTTTGTCAGAGCTTGAAACACGACCAACAATGCATGGTATCCTTATTTATTATCGATGTACTTTTGCACAACAAAGATACAACAACTAAGTTTGTTTTATGACCAAAAAGACAGAAGGATTATTGGCGCTTGGACGTGCTTTTCATGAAATCATTAACGGAGATTCCTTTACGGTAAACGAATCTCTGCAAACGAAATTGTCTGAAGTAAGCCAGCATGCTATGCCCATCAATCCTTGGTACACGCCCGACAATGTGACCTACGCCATGAAGCAGTGGGCCGAGTTGCTCAACGAAGATGCCGTAAATGCGTGGCTGGCAGCTTATCCACCTATAGATAAAGCCAAGCGAATTGGCCTGATTACGGCCGGGAATATACCTTTAGTGGGCCTACACGATATTATATCTGTATGGGCCGCCGGCCATGTGGCACTGATAAAAAGTGCCACTGAAGACCCCCTTACACCTGTCATTGTTGATTTGCTCAACTACATTGCGAAGGAAGAACGATTTGTAAGTCACAACCACTTGCTAAAAGGGGCCGACGCCTACATCGCCACCGGTAGTGATAACAGTGCGCGTTACTTCGATTATTACTTTGGCAAATACCCACACATCATTCGTAAAAACCGACACTCTGTGGCCATTCTAAGAGGCGATGAAAGCAGTGATGAACTTCGCGGTTTAGCCTCAGACATCTTTCGTTATTTTGGGTTGGGATGCCGCTCGGTATCGAAAATATTTATTCCTGCCGGATACGATTTTCAACCACTATTCAAAGCAATGGTCGACTTCCAGCATGTCATTGAGCACAATCGGTACGCCAATAATTACGACTATTACCGCACCATTTACCTGATGAATAAACAACCCATTTGGGACAATGGGTTTATCGTATTTAAGGAAGATGAAGGATTGTCGTCTCCCGTAGCCGTTCTTTTTTACAGTACCTACGAAAACGAAACAGAACTTCAACGCCATATCGAATCAATGGGCGACAAGCTCCAATGTGTTGTAGGCAAAAACAACCTCGATTTTGGCAGCACCCAGCAGCCTTCCCTTACCGACTATGCCGATGGGGTAGACACCATGCGGTTTTTGACCAGCAGTGCACAATGGTAATTTTCGTGAAATGAACACTCCCGCCATTATACATATCGGTTTGGTAGACTCGGTCCACAAGGCATGTCGGCAACTATTGGAAAAAAGCGGCTTTGTGGTTCACGATCTCTCCCATTTATCAGAAATCGAAACGAAAAAAGCCATTGGTGAGATGAACGCCATAGTGGTGCGCAGTAGGTTTCCATTTGACCGCAGATTTATGGAAGCAAACCGTCACCTAAGGTGCATTGCGCGCTGGGGCAGCGGATTGGAAAACATTGACCTAAAAGCCGCAGAAGAACACGGTATTGTGGTTGTCAATGCCCCCGAAGGCAACCGACAGGCCGTGGCTGAACATGCGGTTTTACTGCTGCTCAGCATGATGCGCCATATGCCGCGTATTGATACTGAAGTGCGCAACGGCAGATGGCTGCGCGAACAGAACCGCGGAACGGAGCTGCAAGGCAAAACGGTCGGCATCATTGGCTACGGTAATACAGGTAGCGCTTTCGCCAGAGTGCTGAGTGGCTTTCGCGTAAAGGTTTTGGCGTATGATAAATACCGCAGCGGGTTTACAGACGATCATATCGTCGAGACCACCTTGCACGATATTTTTCAACAGGCAGACGTCATATCCTTGCACTTGCCGCAATCGGAAGAAACCAAGCACTACGTCAACGCCGATTTTATCGCACAATTGAAAAAACCCATTTATCTGCTCAATACCGCCCGCGGTCAATTAATTGAACCACAAGCACTGTTAGACGGGCTAAACAGTGGCGCTATCATACGCACTGGTCTGGACGTATTGCCCTTTGAAACCAGTAGTTTTGAACAGCTCGACAATCACCCGCAACAAGCAGCATTCATCAAGCATCCCCATATGGTTTTTAGTCCCCACATTGCCGGCTGGACCCACGAGGCTAATGAGAAAATGGCAGAGTGGTTGGTTCATCGAATTATCGGTGCGTTGCTGTAAAGCAACACAACACAAAAAAAGTTGATTAATAAAAAAAATGCTTATATTTGTTGCTTGGTTAATGTTGCTACACACAACTACTACGCTTACAAAATACTGCAACTTTACAACGCATTTTTCATGTTATAAGCGCTTATAATTTTTACTTATGTTACTTTCCTATGAAAAGCTACTCTCACTACTACAGCAAAACAATGATAAAGAACTCAAATCCGCAATAGAAAAACTATTGCAGGAAATTTGTAGTTTTTTTGAAGGTGAGCGCGCATATCTGTTCTCTTATTCTCCTGTGTTTGATACCGTATCAAATGACTATGAGTGGTGTGCCGATGGCATTTCTCCACAAATAGAGGAGCTGCAAAACGTTCCTTTTAGTGCCTTTCCCAATTGGAGAGATGCACATTTTAACCAAAAGGCTTATGTCATCAAGGACGTACCCACATCCAATGATGAGAACGAGCGCGAAGCCTTGTTGCCGCAGGAAATTAAATCGTTAATTTCGGCACCTTTTTTTAAAGGTCAAGAGTATAAAGGGTTTATTGGGATTGATTTTGTCAAATCAAATCGCCATTTTACTACAAGTGACATCCACTACCTTGAAGAATGCGCGCGTTTTTTCACCATTGCCTTAGATTATTTCTAGGCAAAAAAGGAAACCGATAATCTTCAAAGAATCATTTCGCAGGTTGAAAGCAATCAAGTTACCGGGGGGTGGGAGCTGGATGTGAAAACACAAAAAACATACTGGACGCCGGGCGTTTACAACATATACGATGTGCCAAAAGATTTCGACCACAACTTATTGGAAGGCATTGCCCATTACGTAGGGGGAGATCAACAATTGATAGAAAACAGTTTAAATGCAGCCATAAATGAAAGAAAGCCGTTCTCTGTAAATGCCCGACTAAAATCAGCGGCCGATAAAATAAAGCATGTAGAAGTTACAGGCACCTATGTGGAAGACAAGAACGGAAAGCGAGTGATTGGTTCCATCCGCGATATATCCGATGCTTATAAACTAAAATCAGCGCTTGGGGTGAGTGAAAACCTCTTTGCCTTTTCGTCAGACATTGGCAAGGTTGCAACGATTTTGATTGAAGGCAATTCGTTTAAGGCCAATACTTATTTCTCGAAGCTGTTTGGAATTCCGTTGTACGGAAAAAAACGGGTAAGTTCATTGAAGATTGAAATGACCAGCGAGAAAAATAACGCTGCTGTTGATATCAATGTGTTGATAACGAGTGCATCGAGCGCCGATGAATCACGTTCGCAAGGGCATTTTTTGGTAAAAACCAAGACGTTGGGTTCTATATGGATGGATATGTTAGGAACACAAAGGAGGGAAATTTACAAAACGCAATCATCGCCTTTCGCAATATCGACGATATAAAAAGAAAAATGATCAAGGAAAAAGAAAATGCATTTTGGTTAAAAGAATCACAGCGTATTGGAAAAATTGGTCACTTTCTCTACAACCAAAAAACAAATCACTTTAAAACCAACAGTCAACTTAAAAACATCCTCGATATAAAGGGAGTTGTTGACAAAATTGAGGATTTCTTTAAGTTCATTGAACCCAGCAATAAGAAAACCATCCTATTGAAATGGTTGCGGTTTTCGAGAAATGCAAAACCGTTTGAATATTCTGGTAAGTTTTTAACCTACAACCACACTCGAAAAATTTTGAGTGTAAAAATAAGCAATGGCAACTCGTTAGAAGGAGAGAGAGATTATAAAGACATGTATTTGGGCATCATCAAAGACATAACCTTGGAGTGGGTGAGTCAAGTTGAGATAAAAAACAAGTCAAAAATTCTCGATATTGCCGCAGATAAGGCCTCTCACGAACTCCGCGCAGGCATCAAAAGACTTGAAGGTATTGTAAATGTCTTCAATCTTGACAACATTAATGAGGAAGAAAAACGCTATCTCTTAACCTCTATAGGAACCGAAAGCAAGCAACTTGATACCCACTTAAAAAGTATTATTGATGCACTCAATGAAAGAGATGTGCCCTATAACGTGTAGGTTTATGTAGTGCAATTTTGTATTTGAGTTTAGGTGGTTCTTTGATCAATGGGGCTTTTTTTGTTTCTGCCGTTCAAATTCCTCTGGTTTTGCGTTTTGTCTGTTATTTTTGGCCTTAGAAATTCACCATTCAAAACAAAGACTTATGCGCGGACCCATTTCTCAGTTTATTGAACACAACTACAGACACTTCAATGCCGCGGCCCTTATGGATGCTGCAAAAGGATACGAGACCCATCTGGCTGAAGGCGGCAAAATGATGATCACTTTGGCCGGTGCCATGAGTACGGCAGAGCTCGGTATTAGTTTGGCCGAAATGATTCGCCAAGACAAAGTGCATATCATTTCTTGTACGGGGGCCAACTTAGAAGAGGACTTAATGAATTTGGTTGCGCACAACGCCTATAAACGCGTGCCCAATTACCGCGATTTATCTCCTCAAGATGAATGGGATTTGTTGGAAAACGGGTTTAACCGCGTAACCGATACGTGTATTCCCGAAGAAGAAGCTTTCCGTAGATTGCAAAAGCACATTCACCAATTGTGGAAAGACGCTGAAAATAAGGGCGAGCGTTACTTCCCCCACCAATACATGTATCAAATGCTGCTTAGCGGTGTGCTCGAACAATATTATGAGATTGATCCCAAAGACTCATGGATGATCGCCGCTGCAGAAAAAAACATCCCCATTGTCGTGCCAGGCTGGGAAGACAGCACCATGGGCAACATATTTGCCTCCTATGTGATCAAAAATGAACTCAAAGCATCGACGGTAAAGTCCGGAATTGAATACATGGCGTTTTTGGCCGATTGGTACGTGAAAAACGCCGACGGCAAAGGCGTTGGTTTTTTCCAAATTGGCGGAGGTATTGCCGGTGATTTTCCCATTTGTGTGGTGCCGATGTTGTACCAAGATATGGAAATGACCAAAATACCTTTCTGGAGTTATTTCTGTCAAATCAGTGACAGTACAACCAGTTACGGTTCATATTCAGGCGCTGTTCCCAATGAAAAAATCACCTGGGGAAAACTTGACATAGATACCCCAAAATTTATTGTGGAATCTGACGCAACTATTGTTGCCCCGCTTATTTTTGCGTGGCTATTGAATCAATAATACGATGGATAAAAAACGTGTCATAGTAGACTACAAGAACATTACTGCAGATCTGCTGCAGCGCTTCACCGACGCCTTTCCTCACGGATACGACGACGATGACATCATTCGCTTTACCAACGCCAAAGGCGAGTCTGTAAGAGCTGTTCCACTGGAAACAGACGATACGCGCTACTTGATAAAAGTGAGTGTAGAACTCGATCGACGTGTAGAGGCTTTTCTCGATGACGATGACGACGGTGATGATGCTTCCGATGACATCGAAATCAATCCCGACGACATCGATGAAGACGGTAAGTAAATAAAAAAGCAGGCAATAAGCCTGCTTTTTTTATTGGTTTTGTTTCTACAACCATTTATTCATAGCCTCAATGGCCTGTCGAATGTTCTTGTGAACGTCCAAAATATCGGCATCCATCATGTAACATGGCGCACAAATAATTTTATTGGCGTCATCTACCGATACTTCTCTAACGGTTTTCATTTCAGTCGACATCCCCACAGAATCTACACCGGCACTAATGGCCTCAATCTCGTATGGTGAAACCTCTTCTGTTGAACCTACTGAAAGGGTGGCTTTAATGCCCGAGCCTTCTAATGCTTTGGCCAAGGTTGTGGGACTCATGCAAAGGGCAACGATGGGTTTTTTTGATTTCACCACGGCGAGTAAAAAGTCACGCACCAATGGGTCAATGGCTCCCTCAGGGCCTGAAAAAGCCCATTTAGTAATGTTCTTGGCCGTACCAAATCCGCCAGGCATTACCAATGCATCAATGGTATTGGCATGTTCAACGGTAAGGGCGTCAATCTCTCCCCTTGCTATTCGCGCAGATTCAATCAATACGTTGCGTGTTTCTTCCATCTCTTCGCCTTTGATGTGATCTATGACGTGATGCTGCTCAACATTGGGGGCTAAGCATACATACGAATGACCGGCTTCTCGAATGGCCAATAAAGTCAGTACGGCCTCGTGTATCTCTGTTCCGTCATACACGCCATTTCCGTGTAATAAAACGCCTATCTTGCTCATGATTCTCTATGGATTTATAATTACTCATTTAATGCTATGCCGTTGTTTTTAGCGGCCTAATGACACCAACACATTTAGACATTCTTATGTATGCCAAAGGTGATTGATGTGTAGCTTTCAATCAAGCACTAATGTACTAAAAATAGTTGAACTGCTGAAGTTCGATATCACACATCATCCGCTGGTCGAAGAGAAGCGACAACCACAAATAGGAAGCCCATAAAAAACACCCCCGCTTGTCGTTCCAATATCGATTCTGTAACCATAGAGAAAAAGAGTACCACAGCAAGCATTTTTGAAGCTGGATGAGGACTTTTAATCAAAACAAACAAGATTGCCAAAAGAATTAAAAATGCCAAAATACCGTTTGCCGCCCAAGACTGTAGGTATTGGTTGTGATAATTATACCCCACATCACGCATATAGTACAAGCCTTCACCATCCCAAAACTGCGCATCAGAAGATTGGTATGCATCCTGTAACTGCTGATTGGCATCTCCCGTGCCATGCCCCCATAATGGAGCGTCTTGGATTACCCCTAAACCATACGACCATAGATACACACGATGGTTTTTTTGCTTGCTCTCATCCACCTTTGCCATATTTCGCCATTCGTCGCGCGTCTCTTTTATCCGACGTTGATTTTCGGGTAAGGTAAAGACACTGCCCAATAGCAAAACACATCCCAACAGCACCAACAGCTTTCTCTTAAGTGTTAATTCGTAATGTTTAAAAGCAAAAACCATTGTCCATATCATTACTATGAGTACCACTAAAAACTGTATGCGGGCATTCATCAGTAAAGACGTTAACAGCAGTATCAACCCCGGGATAAAGTGAAACCAAGGACTTTTTTCTCGCGCACTCATCAACCACCAAGCCCCGCCGGCAAAACTGAAGTACATGGCCAAATAGTGAGAAGGGATATGGGTAAATGGGGAAAACTGACGATATGTAATCCCTGGCTGAGGAGAAATAACAACCGTCCACAAGAGGTACCCCAGTGTAACAACGGCCGCAAATACCGAAGAAGCTAAGAAGAACCGCAGCAGCTGAGGCGCCAGTTGTTGTGCCACTTTGGTTTGAAACAACAGTGGAAAGGCCGCTAAAGGAATACTCAATGAAATGATTTTTGAGGCTCTTGACACATCGGTTGAGTAATAGGCACCTACGACATTCAAAAGAAACAATAAAAGCGGTAAAAGAAGAAGTGGTTTTAGCCTAAAGTGTGGCTTGAGTCTAAACAGCAGAACCAACCAACCAACACCAGCCAGCATCATTCCCAGAGAGGTGGGAAGCCATTTAGGTTGAAATGGTAGGCCAAAGGCAAACCAAATCAGTCCAAATTGCAATATGACTGCGGCAAAACGCATGGTGGTTTTATTAGTAAAGGCGCAAATATATCCTATTCTGCCGAAGCTTTTTCAATACCAGGCGATAAAATGGTGTGATATCGTTCTAAGTCGTTGAGAATGGCTACGGCCGAGTCAATTTCTATGTCATAGCCAATGGCCTGTGCGGCTCGGCCTTCTTGGTAATAAAAACGCGACACAATTTCCATTTCTAACTGCTGACGAATATCGTCTTTAAAAGTCATCAAATCCGCATCTTTCTTATCGGCAAAGCCTGCTTTAAGTTTGTTGAGTTCCTTTTCTAAAGACTCAAAATACTTTTCATCACGAGCAGTTTCTTTAAGCTCATTAATGATTTGCTCGGTGCGCGTTTCGTAACTGATGTCTTTGTCTTTGAGAAATGCTAAAAAGTTCTGGTATTCGTTATCGTCGATGACAAACACGCCTGGTTTTTCAATGTTGTCTACCCGACGTTGAAACAAGGTGGCGTAATCGAAGATATAGTCGTTGCGAATCAGTTCGCGCAGAATCTTAGGTGAGGTTTGCACATCCATGTTGACATCGGGGTCAATGCCTCCACCGTCGAAAACCTCACGTCCGCCTTGGGTTTTAAAGGCTACGCGTAAACTATCGGGTATCTTGTAAACACTCCCGTCGTCTCTTCTCTCAGCATAGTTAATGGCTTGAATAAGTCGGCCTGATGGGGTATGATACTTGGAAATGGTGATTTTCATTTGGGCGCCATAAGGGAGTTTTCTGGTTTGCTGCACCAAACCCTTTCCAAAAGACCTTTGGCCCAGCACGACGCCTCTGTCTAAATCTTGCATCGTGCCACTAACAATTTCTGAAGCCGAAGCTGAGCGTTGATTGATGAGCACCACCATGGGGATCTCTGTGTCAACGGGGTTGTTTAGTGTTTTATAGGTTCGGTCCCAGTCTTTGACCTTTCCTCTGGTGGAAACCACTTCTTGTCCTTTTGGAATAAAAATATTACTCACGTTTATGGCCTCGGTAAGCAAGCCACCGGGGTTGTTGCGTAGGTCTAAAATGAGTCCTTCTACATTATGGTCTTCTTTCAGTGCTTCGAGGGCTTCTATAATGTCTTTAGAGGCGCGCTCGGTAAAGCTGCTCAGGCGAATATAGGCAATATTGGGCGCCGCCATACCACTAAAGGGGACCGACTTCACTTGTACCTCTTCTCTTACGATGCGCTCAGTCATCACTTGGCCATCGCGCTCAAACGTCAAGGTAAATGATGAGCCTGGCGAACCTTTAAGCAATTTACTTACTTCTTCAGTGTCGAGGCCAACCAAACTGTCATCGTCAATTTTTAACAAAACATCACCGGCTTTTAAGCCGGCTTTATCTGCAGCGAAGCCCTTATAAGGCATGGCAATCATCACTTTGTTGTCGCGTTTGCGAATGGTCGCTCCTACACCGCCATATTGACCGGTTGTTTGTATGCGAAAATCTTCAACATCGGTTTCACGAATGTAATTGGTGTAAGGATCCAGCGATTTCAGCATGGCGTTGATGGCGGTTTCCATCAATTCCTGTGGCTGAGATTCGTCTACATAATACAGGTTAATTTCCTTGAAAATATTGGTAAAAATTTCAAGCTGTTTGTTGATTTCAAAATAGTTGGATGCACCAATAAACAGTCCAACTACGGCCACCATAGCCACCAATACGGTCTTTCTTATACGCGTCATATAATCATTTTCTTGCGGTTACAAAACGAATTGTCTAATGTACAACACAATGTTCAACAATCGTACCGTTGAGGCAAGGGCAAGACTTGTTGTAATAAGACAAGGGCAGGGCTTGCCTTTACTACCGTTTTGCCGTTGGGCGAATTTTTTCTTTCAACCACAGCACGAAAGATTTGATGGGGCCTTTTTTGGGTCCCCAAATCCATTGTATAAACGCGTGTTTAACGATTTTTCGTGTGTTGTAAAACTCTTTAAAATGCATGCCATCGCGCTCGTCTTTACCTATCTTTTGGTAAAGCGCCATATTTCCTTGAGGAATCATCATCTTGCGGTAGTCCTTGCGGTTTTTTTCAATAAACGCCATGACCAATTGCGTGCTGCGCATCCACGTATCGTGAAAAAGAATATAGCCGTTTTGATTGATGAGCATATCTGCATAGTAGAAATCGACAAATATCCCGTCGAATTTGTGGTCACCATCGATAAATATAACGTCGTAAGTCTTTCCTTCTTTTGCCATTTGTGGCAACACGTGGTGGGAGTACTCTTCTAAAAAGGTGAGCTTGTCTGCAAAACCACAAGCCTCTACATTTTTTAAGGCTTGACGCCCGTAGTGGTTTTGAAATGGGTCCATAACTGTATGAACATCACCAGTGGCGGCCATAATGTAGCAAGCCGAGCGCCCATAGCCAAAGCCTACTTCAAGGGTTTTTGGCTTGTCGAGTTGTTTTAAAAAGTCGTGGATAAACTGTGCCTCTGATGCGCGAACGGCGGTAGTGGCGTCTTTCACGGGTATATGAATGGTTTCTTCTATTGCTTTGGTGGTCATTGAGGTGGTTTTTGGAGCTGCAAAAGTAACGCATCCATTGCTTTTTGTACGGTTTTTTGAGCAACATCAATAGGCGCTACGCTCATAAACACGATACTATACGGAAAATCATGTGCTGGTCTGTGTGGAGACACCCGGTATGCCTCCCGCAATAATCGCTTTTGTCGGTTGCGATCTACGGCTTTGCGGTAACGTCTTTTTGGGGCAATAAAACCGACTTGTAGTGGGGCTTCGACTTCGTGTTTTACCCACATTTTTATGGGAAAAACAAAAGAAGACTCCCCTTTGTCCATGATGGCTGCCCACCGTATGATTGAGCAAAGGCGTTCTGACTTAGGTAAAGATTTGCTTGATATTCGCATGTGGTCGTTTGCAGCGACAAAGATAGTTGAGGATTTGGGTAAAGCTATTTTTCCAATTAATGAGGGTAAAAAAAAAGCAAAGTCAGCACCAGGCTGACTTTGCTTTATTATAAGCGTTTTAAATTTATGAACGACTGGGTTCAATTACTGAACGATATCAAATCGATCTAAGTTCATAACTTTTGTCCAAGCCTTTACAAAATCACGGACAAACTTTTCTTTGGCATCGTTGCCGGCATACACTTCAGCCAGCGCACGCAGCTCAGAGTTTGAACCAAAAATCAAATCGGCACGGGTAGCGGTGTACAATACCTCACCGGTTGATCTGTCTTTTCCGTGAAAGTACTCTTTACTGTCGTCCATGGCCTCCCACTTGGTGCGCATATCGAGTAAGTTAACAAAAAAGGTGTTGGACAATTTAGCACTTTCCTTGTCAAATATGCCGTGATTAGACCCGTCGAAATTGGCATGCATGGCACGCATACCGCCAACCAAAACGGTCATCTCGGGTGCGGTAAGGGTTAACAATTGTGCTTTATCGACCAAGAGCTCTTCCGTTGTCAAGGTGTATTGTTTTTTGAGATGGTTGCGGAATCCGTCGGCCATAGGCTCAAGTACGGCAAACGACTCCACATCGGTCTGTTCTTGTGTAGCGTCCATTCTACCAGGGGTAAAAGGAACATTAATTTGGTGACCGGCATTTTCAGCGGCCATTTCTACACCTACATTCCCCGCCAATACAATGAGGTCAGCCATGGAAATTTTTGTAGGTGCAGCCTTTTTATTGAATCTTGCTTGAATGTCTTCATAAACCGCCAACACCTCAGCCAATTGCTTGGGGTTATTGACTTCCCAGTCCTTCTGGGGAGCTAATCTTATACGTGCTCCGTTGGCGCCTCCGCGTCTGTCTGAACCTCTATAGGTTGATGCCGAAGCCCAAGCTGTTGTTACCAACGCTTCAATGCTCAATCCCGAATTACGGATTTCTGATTTTAAGGCTGTAATTTGATTGGCATTCACCAATGGATGGTCAACCTCAGGAATAGGGTCTTGCCAAATCAAATCCTCAGTAGGTGCCTCAGGTCCAATATAGGTTGAACGGGGTCCCATATCGCGGTGAGTCAACTTAAACCACGCTCTGGCAAAAGCGTCGTTAAAAGACTCCGGATCCTCTAAAAAACGACGAGATATTTTGGCATACGTAGAATCAAAGCGCAGTGATAAGTCGGTGGTAAGCATATACGGCGGATGCTTTTTTTCTTCATCAAAGGCGTCAGGAATAATTTTTTCCGCGTCTTTTGCTACCCACTGATGAGCACCTGCCGGACTTTTGTCGAGTTCCCACTCATATTTGAATAAGAACGTTAGGTAGTCATGACTCCACTTAGCGGGAGTGGATGTCCATGTGACTTCCACGCCGGAAGTAATGGCGTCAGGTCCTTTACCTGATTTATAGTCGCTCTTCCAACCAAGGCCTTGCTCTTCAATGGCTGCAGCTTCTGGTTCAGCGCCCAAGTGTGAGTCGGGAGCCATTCCGTGTGTTTTTCCTAAGGTATGGCCACCGGCAATCAGCGCAACCGTCTCCTCGTCATTCATACCCATTCGTGCAAATGTTTCACGGATATCGATGGCGGCCAATACCGGATCAGGGTTTCCGTTGGGGCCCTCTGGATTGACATAAATTAACCCCATTTGTACAGCGGCTAAAGGTCGCTCTAAGTCTCTGTCGCCAGAATAACGCTTGTCTTCAAGCCATTTGCCCTCAGAACCCCAATACACATCGAGCTCAGGCTCATAAACATCTTCTCTACCTCCGGCAAAACCATAGGTTTTAAAGCCCATGTCTTCTAAGGCCACATTCCCTGTTAGAATCATTAAATCGGCCCAAGATATTGACTTGCCATATTTCTGTTTGATGGGCCAAAGCAGACGACGAGCTTTGTCTAAATTGGCATTATCCGGCCAACTGTTGATGGGCGCAAAACGCTGCTGTCCGGTACGAGACCCGCCACGACCATCACCCGTGCGATATGTACCTGCACTGTGCCAAGCCATGCGAATGAACAAGCCACCGTAATGACCAAAATCGGCTGGCCACCAATCTTGTGATTCCGTCAATACTTTACGGATGTCTTCTTTCAATGCGTCATAATCCAATGCCTGAAACGCTTGTGCGTAATTGAAATCAGAATCCATGGGATCGGATTTGTCCGCATTTTGGCGAAGAATGCTTAAATTTAAGCGATTGGGCCACCATTCGTCATTGCTGGTTGCTCGAGCGCTTGTTCCCTTTTTCTTGGTAGCGCCGGAATATCCATCTACATCATACTCGGCCTTTTGGCTCGACTGCTCACCACAGGCGGTGAATAGTGCGACACCAACGGACATGGTCAGTATTGCTAATTTTTTCATCGTTGATTTTCTTTTAAATTGAATGCTACAAATGTAGACGTTTCCTTTAATAAGAAAAAATGATGAAAGCTATTGCATGATAGATAAAAATTATCGGCAGGACATGTTACAACGCTATTCCCCAACTATACATCCCCCTGATCGCGTTTTTTTACCATGGTCAATATGGTGGCCAGCGCAACGGTTTCGCCGGTTTCGTCGTACACATCGACCAAGAATTTCACAATGCCTTTGGCGATGTCGTCGTCGGAACGTTTTTCTTGCTCCAGCTTTTCTTTAACGGTGAATTTTACACCGATGGTTGCACCGGGATAAACGGGCTTGGTAAAGCGACATTCATCCAGTCCGTAATTGAGTAATACCGGTCCTTTTTTGGCGTCGACAAACAATCCGGCAGCTTTGCTCAGCACAAAATATCCGTGGGCCACGCGTTGTTCGAAAATGGTGCCTTCCAAAGAGGTAGCGTCCATATGGGCGTAAAAGTTATCGCCACTTACATTGGCAAAGTTGACGATGTCGGCATCGCTCACCGTATGCTTGGCGGTGTAGACCGTATCGCCCACTTTAAGGTCTTCAAAATATTGGCGGAATACGTGCGGATTGGCCTCAGGACGAGAGGCGCCCGGCTGATAAATGCCCGTCATGGCGGTAATTGTATCGGGGTGTCCTTGAACGGCGGTGCGCTGTAAATAGTGCATCACACCGCGCTTGCCGCCCATTTCTTCACCACCGCCGGCTCTTCCGGGACCGCCATGGGTCAATAGTGGCATGGGTGATCCATGACCGGTACTTTCTTTGGCACATCTTCGATTGAGCACCAATATGCGACCGTTGTATGGTGCTGCTTCTACGGCAAATTCTGTGGCTATGCGGTCGTCATTGGTTACAATGGAGGTCACCAATGAGCCTTTGCCCAAAGCGGTAATGGCCACGGCTTCGTCGAGGTCTTTATAGGGAATGAGTGTGGATACCGGACCGAAGGCCTCGATGTTGTGACAAGCGGTTTTATTAAACGGATCGTCGTTGCGTAACAATACCGGCGCCATAAACGCCCCTTTAGCGGCATCGGCGTTAATCAATTGCATGTCTTTTCCGCCGTTGTAAACAATGTCGTGATCGCGCATCAATTGCTCAATGCTTTCACGAACGCGATCGACCTGTAGTTTGGTGGCCAATGCGCCCATGCGCACACCTTCTGACTGAGGGTCTCCAATGGTGGTTTTCGCCAAGCGCTGTCCCAAAGCAATTTGTACGTCTTCAGCCAAGTGTTGGGGAACGAGAATGCGTCGAACGGCGGTACATTTTTGTCCGGCTTTAACCGTCATTTCACGGTGCACTTCTTTTACAAAAATGTCGAATTCTTCATCGCCGGCTTTTACATCCGGTCCCAAAATCGAGGCGTTGAGGGAATCGGCTTCCATGTTAAACGGCACCGACTCTTCGAGAATTCTCGGGTGGGCTTTGAGTTTTTTGCCGGTAGCGGCACTGCCGGTAAAGGTTACAATATCCTGATGGGTCACGTGGTCGAGAATGCCATGTCCCAATCCTGTAATGAGTTGCAAAGCCCCTTCAGGCAAAATGCCAGAGGCGACGATATCACGCACCATAATTTCGGTGAGATAGCCGGTGTATTCCGATGGTTTCACCACACAAGGCACGCCTGCCAATAAGTTTACGGCTATTTTTTCCAACATGCCCCAAATGGGAAAATTAAAGGCGTTGATATGCACCGCTACGCCGCGCTTGGGCACCATGATGTGGTGACCGATAAACGTACCATTTTTTGACAAAGGCGCAGCTTGTCCGTCTACGTAATAAGGTAAGTTGGGAAATTGACGACGCAAAGAGGCGTTGGCAAATAAGTTGCCGATACCGCCTTCAATGTCTATCCAAGAATCGATTTTGGTAGCACCGGTGGCGTAGCTGAGGTTATAGTATTTGGCTTTGTTTTCCAATAAAAAAAGCGCGAGTTTTTTCAACATCAAACCGCGCTGGTGGAAGGTCATTTGGCGTAGGGTTTTGCCTTGTTCGCGACCGTATTGTAATATCGATGCAAAGTCGAATCCGCGGGCACTGATATCACCCATAGATTCTCCGGTAATGGCGTTGGTCAATGTCAGCTCAGATCCTTCTCCGGATATCCATTCGCCTTTTACGTAACTTTGATATTGATGCATGTTTTTGGAATTTAATATTTAAAATCAAACCCCAAAAGTACAGAAAAAATAAGTAGCAGCGTTCGCAATACGCCTTACCCCACTATGATTTTGGGACAGTGGTATTAACACCACGATGTTCCACCAGTTCTAAACGAACAGACCCTACGCGCAATTTGCTTTTTAGTAGCACCGGCATGTGACTTTCGTCGTCGGTAACCCAAATGGACATGGTTTCTTTGTCTTTAAACACACGCCCCTCCTGAACAATGGGGGTGAATTTAAGCGTGTTGACTTTGCCAAATTTCGTTTTCAACACTTCTCTGCCTTTAAACTCCAGGTAAAAACGAAACATCTCTTCGTCGAGAAAGGTGGGAATGTATAATACATCTCCAGGCTTGAGGTCCTTGGTGTCGAGCAAGCGGGCGTAATAAAATGCGGAGAGGATATCCTGCGTGTGGTCGTGATCGATTTTATATGATTTGTGTCCTTTCAATTTGTCGTACACCCATTGGTTGTCGTGGTCGAAAATATAGTGTTGTTGTTTGGAGTATCCACCTTCATTAATGTCACGGACAAACTCTGTAGGAATTTTTCTCTGCGGATCGAAATAGGTTTCGTATTGGTCGCGGACTTTAAAAAACACATCGAAAAAAGGGTAGCTTTTTCCGGTGCCTACAATGTGGTACTGCTTGTTGTTCTTTGCCGATTTGTTGATGGTGAGTTCGGCTTCTCCCGCTTTAACCACTCCATACGCCACCACAAAGCGCATATACTCTCCTTCGTGAAATACCACCTTGTCTTTGATGGGTACGGCACGATGACCTTGCGGCGGGGTGTGGCTCCACAAGAGGAGTGTCATCACAAATATGGATATGTTTTTGAACATGACGCGTAATTGCTAATATATGAACATTTGCAAGAATGTTGCCAAAGTCCAAAAAAGGTATTGGGGCATTTCATTGCTGAATGGTATTGGGTTAATAGGACCACTGGTCAGAAGGGATTTAGCTGACCATCTCAACAAATAAGTAAAAGATTCCGTTGCTTGTTGCGTGGAGTTACTGCTTAGCGGCGGTCAAGACAACTGTTTTACAAACCAACCGTATTGGGAAACATAACGCCTTCATTAGACTTTATTGACAGGCTCTATTTATCGGTTTTAACGGTGTTGTTTGACGGGTTTCATCTATTCATAACGAATTACATTAACGTCAAGACCACGATCCCGGTTGTTATTGCTATACCAAAACTCAATAGTGTTCCTATCAAAATATATTCAGTTAGCTTTCTGTCCTTCGATTCTTTTAAATCGCCAAAGCGAAAAACTGATTTAGCGGCCAATAGAAAACCTATGCCTTCCCAGTTGCCTGAAACAACAAAGGTGAAAACAAAAATGCGTTCCAATATACCTATGTATTTACCTGCATTGTTCAAAGATTCTTCATTGCTGTCATTTAATGCTGTGGACCAACTGGACATTAACTCCCTAATTAATATGCCCGATACCACTGTAATAAAAAGTATAGCAACTGTGAATATCCAAAAGCTTGTGTTTTCAGCTAATACGTATAGGTTTAACTCCGGCTTAAAGAAAATAACCCACAACACTAAAATGCTTGTGATATGTAATCCTTGATCTATAAAAAACCACTCTGACTTATTACCCTCTTTTTGAACATATAATTTTAAAGCATCAATAATGCCATGCGACAACATAAGCAATATGGCTAAAATCCAATAATCTATGCTCCACAATAAAATTACAACCAAGATTCCATGAATGATCACATGAATGTATAGTTTGGGTGAGGATACCTTTTTGATTTCTTTTTCTTTCACCCACGATTTAGGCTGTAACAGAAAATCCCCAATAAAATGCGCCAAGATGAGTTTTATAAGCATAATCATTGGAGTAAGGTTTTAATTTTTTTCTGAAACATTTTGTTAACTTCCAACATCTCATTCATATTGGCTCTATTCCATCTGCGACTCACACCACTCTGTTGGATGCCTAGTTGTTGTCCTATTTCTTCCTGTGTTAAATTGGGGTTTTTTAGAAAGATTTGTGCTAATTCTGCTGATGAAATGGTCCATTTATCCATCAATATACCGACCAACTTTAGGTATAAATTTATTTCTTCATCAAAGTTTTGCCATGGTGTTTTTATGCCTAATGTTATATTTTCTTTTTTTAATAAGTCAAACTTTTCACCCGAATTGACAAAGGCTGGACCATTGCTTTCTGATATGTTATCACCAGTATAGGTTTTTTCTCCTATACCAATAGCCATACGCACATCTATGGTACTAATTTTTTTGTGTTCTTCATTGGGTTCTACTTTTTTTATTAGAGCTTTTATTTGTAAGGCGTTTATGAGTACGTCTTCAATATTTTTGATCTCGACTTGAAAAAAATCTCCTCTATCCAATTTCCAATCTTTAGGGCTAACCCCCCATATTGAAAATAAGTTTTTAAGTGGTAATAACCATTTTTCTTGATTGTCCAGCATCCTTGATGCGATAATGTCTCCTGTGATAACAGCTATCATGCTTTAATATTTTTACACCATACATTGCAAATATAGACAAATAATTCTCTAAACAGGTAATAACTCCAATTATTCCATAAATAGGTAATAAATTAAATTATTCCATAAATGCGTAATTTTAGAACATCATCTAATTAGAGCCTGTCCATGAAGTTACAGTGGCTAAACTATAAAGTTTGACAGCATAACGCCGCTACCGAACCTTAATAGGCAGGCGCTAATTTTGTTTTGAGTCAATCCATATTGTCACAGGTCCGTCATTGACCAAGTGAACATCCATCATGGCGCCAAAAACGCCTTCGGCAACTTTGCTTTTACCAAGTTGGCCTTGCAAGGCCTTTTTGAATTGTTCATACAGTGGAATGGCTATGTCCGGGTGCGCGGCGTGTACAAAGGATGGCCGAAAGCCCTTCTTTGTGGAGGCGTGTAGGGTAAACTGACTCACTAGGAGCACAGCGCCATCGATGTCTTTAACCGATAGGTTCATCTTGCCCTCTTCGTCGCTGAAGATGCGTAAACCACAGACCTTGTGGCTCAACCATAGAACGTCCTCTTCTGCGTCGTCTTGTCCAATACCGAGAAACAGCAACAAGCCTTGGTCAATCGCTCCAACAGTATCGCCATTAACCTCTACATGAGCGTGCTTTACCCTTTGAACGAGAAGCCGCATAAATTAATCAAGCGACTTAACGCCCATGTTCCAGAGCGTAAAGGCAAACTTATCTGCTTGTTCGTCTAGAATCATGGAGGTCGGCTTTCCTGCACCGTGACCGGCCTTGACGTCGATACGTATCAAAGTGGGGTTTGGCCCGTCGTTGACTTCCTGTAATTTGGCGGCAAACTTAAACGAGTGGGCAGGTACCACACGGTCGTCGTGATCGGCAGTAGTGACCATCGTGGCCGGATAGTTTTGACCTTTTTTTAGATTATGATAAGGAGAATATCCCAGTAAATATCGGAACATCTCTTCTGAATCATCAACTGTACCGTAGTCGTATGCCCATCCCGCACCGGCAGTAAAGGTGTGGTATCGCAGCATGTCTAATACCCCAACGGCAGGCAAAGCCACAGCAAATAAATCTGGACGCTGGGTCATACAGGCGCCGACCAACAAACCGCCATTACTGCCACCACTGATGGCTAAGCGTTCAGAGTTGGTATAGCCTTCCTCAATGAGGTACTCAGCAGCCGAGATAAAGTCGTCAAAGACATTTTGCTTGCTGGTGCGAATACCGGCATCATGCCACGCGCGACCGTACTCACCACCTCCGCGGATATTGGCCACGGCATATACACCGCCATTTTCCAGCCAAGCAATGATGTTGGTGTTAAACGAGGGGGTCAAACTGATATTAAAACCGCCATAACCATACAAAATGGTGGGGTTACTTCCGTCTAACTCAATACCGCGCTTATAGGTCATAATCATCGGAATGCGGGTACCGTCCTTACTGGTGTAGAATATTTGCTTGGACTCAAATGCTTCCGGATCAAACAATACATCAGACTTGCGATAAAGTATGGATTCGCCGCTGTTAACGTCGTATTTAAATATGGTTGAAGGATACACGTAGTTGGTGAAGGTGTAATAGATCTGCTCGTCGTCCCAGCGTGCAGAAAAACCACCAGCCGTACCTACAGTAGGCAAATCAACTTCCCATTCCTTCCCTTTTCTTAAGTCGTATTGAATGATTTGCGACGTGGCATCTTTCAAATAACTGGCAAATAATTTACCGGCTCCTGAATTAACGTTGAGCGGCATTTCGGTTTCGGAAATAAAATCTTCCCAATTTTCGGGACTGGCGTTTTTAGCTTCTACCCTTACTAATCTCCTGTTTGGAGCGTCTAAATTGGTCAAAATATACAGGGTATCAATATCCACATGCACCACACTGTGGTTGTTGTCCATATTGTCCACAATGCGCACAAACGGATTCTTATCACTGCTCAAATCTTTGATATAAAGTTCGTTGCCGCTGGTGCTGTTGGCGGCCGTCATGGTTAGGTATCGACCATTTTCCGCGATAGATGCACTCACATAGCGTCTGGATTCGCCATCGGGACCATCAAACACCACCTTATCTGCCGACTGAGGCGTGCCCAGTTCATGGTAAAACAAGCGGTGACGTTCGGTTTTTGCGCTCAACTCACTGCCTTCTCCGCGTTCATAGGTAGAGTAGAAAAAGCCCTTGTTGCCCCACCAAGCCACATTGCTAAACTTAATGCCTGTAAGTGTGTCGCCAATTTGCTCTTTTGTTTCGGCATCGATGACAATGATTTTACGCCAGTCGGAACCCCCTTCGGAAATTTGGTAAGCCAAGATGGCGCCGTCTTTGGTAAAATGCAAACCTGCCAATGACGTTGTTCCCTCTTCAGAAAACGTGTTGGGGTCTAAATACACTTCCTCCTTGCCATTGTCTAAAATTTTGTACATCACACTTTGGTTTTGCAAGCCGTCGTTGCGGAAGTAGTATGTGTTTTTGCCTCGTTTAAATGGCGCCGAAATTTTTTCGTAATCGTTCAATTCCGCCAATCGCTTTCTCAATGTCGACCGGTAGGGGATGTTCTCCAAATAAGAAAACGTCACTTCATTCTGAGCCTTTACCCACAGCGCCGTTTCTTCGCTCAAGTCATCCTCCAACCAACGGTATGGGTCGGAAATAATTTCGCCATATAAGGTATCTGCCACCTCAACTTGAGGGGTTTCCGGATAAGCTATCTTCATAGGTTGGGTTCGTTTATCTTCTCCAGGAGAACATGCAATCGTCATTACTAAGACAACGGCAATAGATGGTAAGGCTTTATGCATAATGATGTGTTTTTGTAATCGAATAATCGGTTTGCTAAATTACAATAATTGCTTGATTGGACAAGCGCAATAATAGGTAGGTGTTTTTAGTAATAAGGTGAATGTGGGTTAAGCAGCTGGTATTTTGCTTTGCTCACCAACCTAAACCCCACTTACCACCACCACAATTTCCCCCTTTGGCGGGGTCTCAATACAGCCGTCGTGAAGGTCTTTGAGGGTGCCGCGACGGGTTTCGTGGAAGGTCTTGGTGAGCTCGCGACTGAGGGTGGCCATGCGCCCTTCGCCCAGGTGAGTCATCAAGTCGCTGAGGGTGCGCACGATGCGGTGTGGCGATTCGTAAAAGACCATTGTGCGGGGTTCGCTGACCAACTGCTGTAAACGCGTTTGGCGGCCCTTTTTTACGGGTAAAAAGCCTTCAAACACAAATCGATCACAAGGGATGCCGCTTTCCACCAAGGCGGTGGTGGCGGCATTGGCGCCGGGAAGAACTTCCACCTCGTGGCCGGCGGCAACACATGCCCGTACGAGGAGAAATCCGGGGTCGGAAATGCCCGGCATGCCCGCATCGCTTACCAAACCAATGGCTCCTAAACCATCCAGTTGCGCCACCAACGATTCCACCGCACGGTGCTCGTTGTGCATGTGATAACTGCGCATGGAGGTCGATATGTCGTAGTGCTTGAGAAGCTTGCCGGTGGTGCGGGTGTCTTCTGCCAAAATCAATGATACCTCTTTCATCACTCGTAGCGCCCTCAAGGTGATGTCCTCGAGATTGCCAATGGGGGTGGGTATCACGTACAGTTTGCCCATGACCTATTCTTCGGGTATTTCATCCAAACCATAACGCATGCGCACCAGGTTGATGAAGCGCACGGTAAACTCGTCTTTCATGTCCCATCCGTATTCGGGTACGACCAAGTTGGTGAGAAAGGATTCGGCTTCTTCAAAATTGTCAAATCCATTGATCTGCGACAATACGCGATTGAA
>JAIUMB010000012.1 GCA_022565745.1 Cryomorphaceae bacterium
ATAAGGGCATATGACGGTGAGTTTAACCTTGAATTGATGATGGACTACCTTTGGAAAACCGAATTGAGTTTTCGCTTTGGTAACTTCCCTATGCCCTTGGGGTACGTGAATGTGATGGAAGAACCCACCGCGTTTTTTACGGTAAACCGTCCAGAGGTTGAACGCATCCTAATTCCTACCCAATGGTTAGAGCCTGGTATTATGGCCTATGGAAAAATTTTTGGCACAGAATACAACATTGGTGTTGTTAAAGGTTTAGATGCTACTGAATTTTCTGAAGGTGCTTGGATTAGACCGTCACGCTATCACTGGTGGGAAAACCCCCAAGATCTTGCTGGATTTTTGAAATTTGCCTATCACGACATAAAGGACTTAGAAGTGGCAGCAGCTGGATATTACGGCACTGCTAATCGCGGGCATGTAAACCCAGAAACCGGAGACCGAATTAACACCTCGGTGGGTATGGCCACAACTTACATCGATTATACCATAGGCAACGTTTCACTTTTTGGTTTAGGTATGTATGGTTGGCTCAACGGAACCGATGACATTGCCATGGTTCAACGCCATAGAATAATGGACCCACTACAACCTATACCGGTACTCGGAAGCGAAACCTATGGAGGATACGCTGAAATTCGCTGGGATATCTTACCATTTTTAGGTAAAGAAACCGAACACAAATTACCTTTGTTTTTTCGCTATGAGCGCTTAAACACTCACGGCGCCGTTGGTTTTGTCCCCCTAGAACGACGCAGCCCTGTTAATCCCTCAATTCCTTCAGAGCTCAATGAAACCAATATCACCAATTTGGTATTTGGATTAAATTATCGTCCGGCAAGAAATATTGCCATTAAAGCCAATTACACCCACCGGATAAACGAATCCATGTACGAAAAATCAAACCTTCAACCAAGTAGAATAGAGTTTGGCTTGGGAATCATTTTCTAGTAAGGCCTCTGAGGTTATCTTTGCCGAGAATTTTTGATTGATTTTTTGTTTTTATTTGTTCATAGATGCTTTTTGGTTAAGTCGAGTCTTTTGATATTGCATAGCGGTTTTTGGCGTCAAATTGCAAATTGCAACAATGGCTTTATGCTGTTGAAGCACACTGTAGTCATCGGACTTTATAGACAGACACTTGATGAGTCTGCAACAAAAGAAAAGTGGCTGCTCTAGAATGTTCGAGAGTAAGGCTTGCGAAATTTGAAAAAAACGGAGTTTACACAAAGTAAATGAGTATTTTTCAAATGAGCATAACGCAGCTATCGGACTTTATAGACAGACACTTACTTATTGGCCCCGTAGTACAATGGATAGTATATAGGTCTCCGGAACCTAAGATCCAGGTTCGATTCCTGGCGGGGCTACACTTTTAAAGCCACCAACAGATATTTGTTGAAGTCAAAATAACCATAATGTTATTTATCAAAGTAGGCGAAAATATAAGCAAGCCTTTGATATATATCTGCAATCTATTGCCGTTATTAAAAACCTTAACGACACCGTGGGTTAGCTAATTCTTATAGAAAACTTGGTTTGAATTATGATTGTAATTGTGCTGAAAAAAGTTTTTATAATTTAAAGCAAGGTCTTAGCAATAAAGACATCGCCAATGACATTTGCTTGTCTGAAAATACGGTAAAATCACATTTACAGCAGTTGTTTATCAAACTTGATGTCAACAACCGCAGTCAAGTTGTTATGAAAATTATGCGATTGTGATAATGCACTCTTAGATATTGTCAAGCTCAACGTATATTGAAAACAAACCTAAGCCTCACCCTCCGCACAGTCTTAGTCTCAGTCTCAGTCTTAGTCTCAGTCTTAGTCTTAGTCTTAGTCTTAGTCTTAGTCTTTACTCTTCCCCCACAACACCTCCATCTCCTCCAAGCTTAAATCATAAAGATTCTTTCCTGCATCAGCCGCTTGCTTTTCCATGGACTGAAAACGGTAGATGAATTTTTTATTGGTCCGTTCCAAGGCAGAATCTGGATTGATGCCTGCCAAACGAGCATAATTGATTAGTGAAAATAGCAGATCGCCAAACTCAGCTTCTCTGTCTTCATCACTGCCGTTAACTTGCTCAGCTTCAAATTCACCAAACTCCTCTCTCACTTTATCCCAAGCCAGCTCAGCTTTTTCCCAATCAAAGCCAACACCGCGCGCTTTTTCTTGCATACGGAATGCCTTTACCATAGACGGCAGTGATCGAGGCACCCCATCGAGAACAGATCGATTCTGTTTGTTGCCGAGCTTGATCTTTTCCCAATTGGCCTTTACTTCTTCTTCCGATTCGGCCTTCACGTCACCATAAATGTGTGGGTGACGCTCTACGAGTTTATCGCAGACGGCGTTCAGTACGTCGCCCATATCAAAAACCTGCTTTTCTGAGGCGATTTTTGCGTAAAACACCATATGCAGAGTGATATCGCCAAGCTCTTTTTTAATGTCTTCTAAATCGTTGTCGATAATGGCATCGGCCAATTCAAAGGTTTCCTCAATGGTCAGGTGTCGCAAGCTCTCAAGCGTTTGTTTGCGATCCCACGGACAGCCCTCTCTCAATTCATCCATGATGGTCAATAAGCGATCGAATGCTTTTAAAATGTCGGCTCTACTGTTCATGGATATTGGTCGTTGTTATGCTTCTTTTTCAGCGGCCTCCTCAGCTTCTTTGATACGGGCTTCCATTTCTTCGCGTTCTTTCTCTATAGTGGCAAAAAACTCATCATTAATGATACCTTTTTCCATCAACAAATTGTACCACTGTAAGACTTTCTTCATGTCACTAAAATAGACGCGCTCCAGGTCTCGTTCCGGCAACATGTCGTCGAAAAACGCCTCCACCTCACTTTTGTTGGATTTGTGACTCAATGCTTGCGGTCCTCCTTCTCTGGTATAAAACCGCTTAAACACATCGGCCAACGGCATTTCTTCAGTTTGAGTGTAAATGGCCACATCTCCCAATGACATTACTGGTTGACGAGAAGAGATGGAGGTTTTTCTTCCATCGAGTAATGATTCGGCAATTACATTGTTTTTACTGCTCGCTTTGAGCAAATACAGTCCGGGTTTCCCACTTACGTGTAAAATATCGCGTAGTGTCATAATTGATAATGATGATTAAATGATTATTGAACGTTGTTGTCACTCTCCTGCTCCTTCCACTTGAGTACTTTATCTAGGTCGTCGACGGTGTCGCGCGCTAAGGTAAGCAGTTCTGCAGCATTGTTGGCCAATTCATGAGTAGGGTATCGCACGAGAAACTCTTCCCACACATCTGCGCTTTTTTCCTTGTCTTTCCAACGATTTTCGTAAATCAATCCCCGGTAAAAAATGGCATAAGGCGCTCGTTCGTGTTTGGGGTATTTGATGGTTAAGCGGGTGAAAAACTCCATGGCGGCGTCTTCATTTCCAGGTAGATTATAAGCCACTTCACCTGCTTTGAAAAGCATTTCAGGATCAAGTTGCTCTTTTAAAGCGGCGCGATATGCACGCAGCAACTGCAACCCCAGCTCCTCGTCTAACTCTTCGGTTGAGAAGGCTTGCTCTTCCAGCTGCTTTAGTTCGTCGTTTTTATTATCTGAGGGCTTTGACTCTCCACAGCCAATAGCTATGCACAGTGTTAATGTTGCAAAAAGAATAAAGCGTCCCACATTTACAATGTTTTCAATTACCATAGATTTCGAGCATTTACTTTAAAGGAAATTTCATTCTGTAATTGACCGTAATCTTACCCTTACTAATTTGATTGAGTTTAGATTTTATCATGCGCTTGCGCAAGGGCGACAAGTGATCGGTAAACAAGATACCGTCAATGTGATCGTATTCGTGTTGAATGACCCGTGCAGCCAAACCAGTAAATGTTTCTTCTTTTTCCTGAAAATTTTCGTCCATGTAACGCAGCGTGACCACTTCTGGACGATATACATCTTCTCTCACTTCAGGAATACTCAAACAACCCTCGTTAAAAGCCCAGTCGTCACCGTCTTCTTCAATGATATCTGCGTTGATGAACACTTTTTTAAATGCCTTCAATGTCTCGTATTCTTCATCGCCTTCTTCGGCAAATGGGGAGGCATCTACGATGAACAGTCGAATGGATTTGCCTATTTGTGGTGCTGCCAAGCCAACGCCTTGAGCATTATACATGGTTTCAAACATATGGTCAATCAAATCTTTTAACCCCTCATAATCAGGGGAAATATCAACAGCCTTTTTCTTTAAAACCGGGTCGCCGTAAGCAACGATGGGTAATATCATAAATCTCTCGTTTTTCTCAGAGTGCAAAGGTACAATTAATGCTTAGATTGTCGTTCGAGGTATTGCTGTAAAATAATGGTGGCACTAATCAAATCAAGGCGCTCCTTTTTTTGACGCTGTTTCTTTTTTACACCACCTAAAAACATGCTTTGTTGAGCCATAACCGAGGTATAGCTTTCGTCTTCGCGCGCAATCTCTACCTCTGGGAGTCTTTTTCTAAGTTTGTCTATGAAGGATTTGATCTCTGCCTCAACGCGATTGTGATCACCTCGCTCATTTCGCGACTCTCCAATAACAATAACGTCAACCTTTTCCCTTTTACAGAATTCCTCCAAAAAAGTAAGTAACTTTGCCGGCGGCAAAACGGTAAGTCCACTGGCAATGATTTTCATCGGATCGGTTTCTGCCACACCGCACCGCACCGTTCCGTAGTCTATGGCCAATACTTTTCCCATGCCACAAAGATAACTTCAAAACATTGCTATGCGCTTAAACCAGATTCTCGTTCTTTTTTTTATTTCCACCTTAACACTTCCAGCACAAATTCTCAATATTGAAAAATCAAGGATAGAAGTGGATACGGGCGATTATTTCCGCTTTAATACTACACTGAGTTTGTCGTCATTCAACCGCAGCGCTGATGTTGAAAATCCCGTTAACCTCTTTGGCTTCAATGCACAGTTTAATGCCATTCGCAAAAAAGGAAAACACGCCCTTATTCTCATTAATCAAACCGATTATCTTCGCATCAACGAAAACCCTTTTTTAAATACAGGTTTCACCCATATTCGCGGACATTTTTGGCGTGAAAGCAAACGCAGTCTGGAAATATATACTCAGTATTCATACGACAACTTTAGACAAATGAATCCGCGAATTCTCTTTGGTACCAACGCGCGGTTAGCCATAGTGAAAAATAAAAAAGTTTCACTTTATTTTGGTGGCGGCCCTGTGTTTGAGTGGGAGCGATGGACTCACCCTCAAACCGATGAAGTTATCAACGTGGAATTTTTAAAACTCAATACCTACACATCATTTCGCGCATCCATTAACGAAAACATCGACTTTAATACCCTTATCTATTATCAAGTGGGGTACGATGAAAGCATCACCGACTTTCGCCATCGCGTTGCCTTAACCTCAAACATAATTACCAAAATCACCCAACGATTAAGCCTCAACATAGGATTTGAAATTCAGTATGAAGACAAACCTATTGTGCCAATTACTCCTCTTATCTACAGCATAAGAAATGGACTTAGCTATAGTTTTTAGCGCTCTATGCACAACTTCAAGCACCAACAAAAATAAAATATTGAATTGAACTCAGGCTTCTAATCTCCCCTCATATTACGTAAATATTGACATGAAACCGCGCCGCCAGCTATCAATTTTGAGGTCATTTTAAACCATTTCAAAATTCAAAATAAAAATCTCATCTTGTAAACGATCAAACAAGGACTTTCCCCGAACCAAACGTCCCTTTACTTGTTTACTTGGGAAAGAATTTTATATGGCAACGAAAACATCAACCCAAAAAAAGAAAACCGTTAATATCCGTGAGGCTTACATCACTTATGTGCTCCTAGAAGGCAAAAAACCAAAAAGCGTGTTTGCCTTTTGTCACGAGAACGGGATAGATGAAAGTGTCTTTTACGAAAAATACACATCATTTGAGCATATTGAAGAGGACGTATGGCGTCACTTGGTCGAAGAAACCATCGAGATGTTGCGAAACGCTGAAGGGTTCGACGGCTATAGTGCTCGCGAGAAAATCCTCGGCTTTTATTTTACCTTTTTCCAAGAAGCACTTAATAAAAGGAGCTTTATTCGTTACAGTTGTCCAGCCGACATGAAGGGTTGGCGAATTCCCAATTTACCAATGAAGGCCACCAAAGAGTCCTTCAACGACTTTGCAGAAAATGTTTTGGCCCTCGGCGTTGAAAGTGGCGAAATTGCAAATCGAGATAAGGTCAATAACTATTACAAAGACCTCATGTGGATGCAGTTTCAGTTTCTGATTCAATTCTGGATCAGAGACAACTCTAAAGGGTTTGAAAAAACCGATGCCGCCATTGAAAAATCTGTTAATGTATGGTTTGATTTGATAGAGCGCGGTGCGCTGGAATCGGCCATAGATTTTGGTCGATTTATGTTGCAGCAGATGAAATAGGACGAAGACGAAGGCTTAGGCTTAGGCTTAGGCTTAGATTAGATTAGGTAATGAGCACTTAGAAGCCATAGGTTATTCTAAGTAAATAGCCAAGGTGGTCATTTTTTTTACACCATACAAAAAGCATTTAACAACGTGAAAGAGCAAAACAACATTCCAACGAGTAAAATCCAACGTGCCACCCGATTTGTAAAAACTGGCGGCAAAGTAGGTGGCAACTATCTAAAGTATTACTCTAAAAAGATTGTCACCGGAAAGGATGACCGTGAAGGATTGAATCGCGACAATGCGGAAGACATTTACGAGAGTCTTAGCGAACTAAAGGGAAGTGCCCTTAAAGTCGCGCAAATGCTGAGCATGGACAAAGGCATTCTACCACAGGCATACTCTGAAAAGTTTCAAATGGCCCAGTACAGTGCCCCACCCCTTTCCTACCCTTTGGTGGTGCGCACATTTAATCGCTATTTTGATAATACACCTGAGGACCTATACGATTCTTTTGCTAAATCGAGCACCCATGCCGCTTCTATCGGACAAGTGCATGAGGCGCACCTAAACGGGAAAAAACTGGCGGTTAAAATTCAGTATCCGGGCGTGGCTAACAGCATCGAGAGTGATCTTAAGATCATTAAACCATTCGTTCTAAGGATGTTTGACCTCAACAGCGAAGAACTCAACCATTACTTAATCGAAGTCAAAAGCCGTCTACTCGAAGAAACCGATTACGAATTAGAAATGCAGCGCTCCTTAGAAATAAGTTCGGCCTGTAAAGACATTGAAGGGGTGGTGTTTCCTAACTATTACCCCGAGCTTAGCAGCGAGCGAATATTGACCATGGATTGGCTTGATGGCAAGCACCTTGATGAGTTCTTGGCCACCAACCCTTCTCAGGAAACAAGAAACCTCCTCGGCCAACGACTTTGGGACTTCTACGACTACCAAATTCACAAGCTTCGACAAGTTCACGCCGACCCACACCCGGGCAACTTTTTATTTCAACAAGATGGGACATTGGGCGTGATTGACTTTGGATGCGTAAAGGTTATCCCCGATACGTTTTACGATACTTATTTCCAGCTCTTACGACCAGATGTTATGCAAAACCGCCCTGAATTTGAACGCTTGCTTGAGGAACTAAGTTTTCTACTGGAAAAAGACAACCCGAAATTGCGTCAATACCTCTTTGATGTATTTGCGGAAATGATTTCTTTGCTCGGTCGACCATTCCATAGTGAAACTTTCGACTTTAGCAACGAAGCGTTTTTTGGTGACATCTACGGATTAAGTGATAAGTACAGTAAGGACAAAACCCTGAAAAATGCTGGAGGTGCTCGAGGGCCACGCGACGGAATCTATCTAAATCGCACGTATTTTGGATTATACAGCATCCTCAACCGTCTACAAGCCAACATCAAAACACATAGTTACGGGAATTTATTGGCGGCATCAAAATAGCTGGAACAACAACTCAAAAAGACAAAAAAAAAGCCTCAAGAATCATCTTGAGGCTTTTTTTGTTGGCGGTCCGGACGAGACTCGAACTCGCGACCCCATGCGTGACAGGCATGTATTCTAACCAACTGAACTACCGGACCAGTAAATGTGATTCCCTCATTTGGGGCTGCAAATATATTGCGAATTTTTCTTTACCAAAACATTTTTTTACATCATTGCTTAATTTTTTGACGCTTAACCAACATACGCTGTAAAACCTTTAAGTAATCTGTTTGAATATCAGCTTCCACCAAGTCTATGCCGTACTTCAAGCAGTGAGAAAAAAAGTTTTTTCGGAAGCGTTCGGCGTGTTCTTTATAAGCGGCTTCAATTTCAATGGGCGACAATTTAATCTCCCCCTCGCCTTCCATCCCTAACACACGTAACGGCGAATTGCCAACTTCGAAAAAATCTTCGGTTTGGGTGTCTTTGGTTTGGTATAACACCAAATCGTGATTGTTGTAGGCGATGTGCTGAAAAGCGTCAAATAGCGCTTCTTCTTCTTCGGTATCGGCACAAAAGAAATCCGAAAAAACGATGATTAGCGATCGTTTGGATTGGGTTTCTGCAACGCGATGCAGGCCATCTGCCAAACGGGCTTGTGGACGAATATTCACCGACTTTCCCAGCCAAGCTTCCATTTCCTTCAATAGAAAACGATGATGTGATCGCGTTCCTGACATGTCACTTTCAAAGTGTGTGGTTTCGTCAAACAAACTCAAGCCAATGGCGTCGCGTTGTTTCAAAAACAACTGCATGAGCATAGCGGCAGAGAGTAGTGAAAACTGCAATTTGTTTGGTCGCGTGGGGGATATACTGTCCTTCAATGGATAAAACATCGACCCGCTGGTATCAATGAGAAAGCGACATTTAAGATTGGTCTCTTCTTCATAGCGCTTAGTGTATAAACGATCGGTTTTAGCAAACAATTTCCAATCAATGTGGCGCGTACTCTCGCCAGGATTGTACATTTTGTGTTCGGAAAACTCAACAGAAAACCCGTGATACGGGCTTTTGTGCAAACCCGATACAAAGCCGTCCATCATTTGACGCGACAACCACTCTAAACTCCCAAAGGCGAATTCTTCTGGTAGTGTATACATGTAGACAAATGTATAAAAAAAGCGCTGCCGTAAAGGTACAGCAACGCTTTAATAACAATATGTTATGAATGCTTGATGGTTTACATCAAAGCGTTGAGCTTTTCTGCCAAGGCAGGTTTAGGCACTACGCCTACTTGCTTGTCAACCACTTCTCCGTTCTTAAAAAACAAAAGGGTTGGGATATTGCGGATGCCATATTTCGCAGCTACTTCGTTGTTGGCGTCAACATCTACTTTACCTACGATGGCCTTTCCTTCGAAGTCGTTGGACAATTCTTCTACGATGGGACCTACCATTCGGCAAGGGCCACACCAAGCTGCCCAAAAGTCTACCAACACTGGTTTATCGCTGTTGATGACAAGCTCATCAAAGTTTTGATCGGTCAATTCTACTGCCATAATATTTTCGTTAATTAGTAAATTGTCGTGCAAAGATACACACATAAAATACAATATGGACAATGGTAAAGTTTTGGTCGAATTTATACCAAGATGAAATCTTAATTTACCGAAATTATATCAACTAAAAAATGTGACAGCTGTTAAGGTTTAAAAGAGGGTTTGGCAATCCTTAATATCACATCTTTTTTTATCGCCATCGCCATTTACCTTTGTCGACTTATGGACGAACTAGTAGAATTTACACTCCCTGGTGGAATTAGAGTAGCCCACTTGCGAACACAAACGCCCGTGGCGCATTGTGGCCTGCATGTTTTATGCGGATCACGCGATGAGAAAGATCAAGAGCAGGGCTTAGCACACTTTGTAGAGCACATGCTGTTTAAAGGCACAGCCCATCGAAAGCCCTATCACATTTTGTCTCGACTAGACAGTGTGGGAGGTGAGATCAATGCTTATACCTCTAAAGAGGACACTTGCATTTACGCCTCTTTTCTTCAAACATACTATCCAAGAGCCATCGAATTAATTTTTGATATTGCGTTTAACTCCACCTTTCCCGAAAGAGAAATGAAAAAAGAACGCGATGTTATTCTTGAAGAAATTGCCTCTTACAAAGACAATCCAGCCGAACAAATCTTTGATGATTTTGAAGAAATGATTTTTGCTGGCCACCCCATTGGTCGCAACAGCTTAGGCACGCCGGAAAGTGTACTTGGGTTTACGCGCGGTGACCTGACTACATTTGTACAACGAGAGTATCGTCCTGAAGAAATGGTCTTTGTTTCAGTGGGTAATATAAGTCTCAAACGACTGAAAAACACACTACTTAAAGTTCTGCCAGAATTCACCAATCAACGCCCAACTACACCAAGAACGTTGGTTGAGGCCTATAAGCCGTCGACGATTGCCTACGACGACCATAGCCACCAAACCCACATCGTTATCGGAAACCGAGCTTACGACGCGCATCACAGGCATAGCATTGCATTTTCTTTGCTCAACAACCTGCTTGGCGGCCCCGGTCTCAACAATCGTCTCAACCTAAATATCCGAGAAAAACATGGCTTTGCCTACCACTTAGAAAGTTATTACAACGCCTACTCCGATTGTGGATTATTTGGAATTTACATTGGCACCGACAGAAAACACATCAACCAAAGCATTCGCTTAATAGAACGTGAGCTTAAAGTGCTGCGCGACAAAAAACTAGGCACCTTACAACTCCATCGCGCAAAAAAGCAATGGATTGGGCAACAACATCTACAGCAAGACAGTCACCTCAATAAAATGCTTAACATAGGACGTGCCATGTTGCTCAATTTACCAAAAGAAAATTGGAGTGAAATGGAGTCGCGACTTCAAGCCATAAGTGCTGAAACCATTTTAGAAGTAGCCAATGAAGTGTTCGACCCAAACGCATTAAGTCGATTGATGTATTTAGAAAAAGAAGAAGATTAATATCCATATCGATGTAACCGACGTCACCATTTTTCGGCCATCAAACATCGGAACTTTGCAGCACAATTAATTGCATTTTTTCAAGACGTCAAAGAGGCTGTTTTGAAAAAACACTAATTAAAACTGCAAATGTCTGTCAAAAACATACTCTCCAATATATTTCCCATTGCCGAATGGCTACCCAGATACCAAAAGTCTCATTTAAGTGGAGACTTATCGGCAGGATTAACAGTTGGCGTAATGCTAATTCCTCAGGGAATGGCCTACGCCATGCTCGCCGGTCTACCCCCCATTCATGGGTTGTATGCTGTAACCATTCCGTTATTGGTTTACGCCTTTATGGGTACATCCCGACAACTGGCTGTAGGTCCTGTGGCTATGGTTTCTCTTTTGGCGGCAGCCGGTATTGGCGCATTAGAACCTCAAACCACTGCCGATTACCTTACCTATGCTTTTACGTTAGCGTTTCTTGTGGGCATTATCCAAATGGGCATGGGGCTTCTGCGAATGGGTTTTGTGGTCAACTTCTTATCTCATCCTGTTTTGAGTGGATTCACCTCGGCGGCGGCCATCATTATAGGATTAAGTCAGATCAAGCACTTATTTAAAATCGAGCTCCCTCGAAGTGAGCACGCTCACGAAATCATTTGGGCTTTGGCGAATAACATAAAGGATATTCACTGGATTACCTTCGCTTTGGGGGCTGCGGGAATTATAATCATCAAATACGGAAAAAAAATTCACAAGCGATTTCCTGCTCCACTCGCGGCAGTAGTGTTTGGAATCATTGCCGTTACGTTTTTCAATCTAGAAGAAAGTGGTGTGGTGGTATTGGGAAGCGTTCCTTCCGGACTACCCGGCTTGTCCATGCCCAGTTTTAATGGTCACACTTGGGCACAATTATTCCCAGTGGCTTTGGCCATCTCCCTGGTAGGCTTTGCCGAAAGTTTTGCCGTTGCTAAAGCCATTCAGCAACGCCATAAAGACTATGAACTGCGACCAAACCAAGAGTTGATCGCATTAGGAGGGGCTAATATAGGGGCTGCTTTTTTTCAAGGATACCCAGTAACCGGCGGGTTCTCACGAACAGCTGTCAACGATCAAGCCGGCGCTAAGACCACGATGGCTTCTATCATTTCAGCAGCTTTGATTGTATTGACTTTATTGTTTCTCACCGGATTATTTGTAAACCTACCAAGTGCCATTTTAGCTGCAGTCGTACTGGTTGCAGTCGCCGGTCTTATCGACTTTAAAGAGCCCGTAGCACTATGGAAAAAAGACCGTTCTGACTTTGCCATGCTGTTGACCACCTTCATAGCCACCTTGACCTTGGGTATTGAGGCGGGCATCATTGCCGGTATGGTCTTATCTCTTATTGCAGTAATATATCGAGCTTCTCGCCCGCACATGGCGCGCTTGGGAAGAATACCCGGTACCAATATTTTCCGAAATATTGATCGTTTTGATCAATTAGAAACCGCAGAAGACACACTTATTGTGCGCATTGATGGAGCGTTGTATTTTGCCAACACCACTTTTATTCGCAACAGTATAGATCAGTGGCTTGAAAAAACTCCGACTGCTAAGCGGCTGCTTTTAGACCTAAGTGCTGTACCTCATATCGACAGCTCTGCAGCGCATGCCCTCCACGAATGGATAGATGAGTGGCAAAAGGCCAATATGACGGTTTCTTTCAGTGGAACGCACGGACCCGTTCGCGATATTCTACAAAAGTGGAACATCATCCAGCAAGTGGGCGAAAATCAATGCTATTTATCATTAAGTGATGCGGTAAATGAGAAGCAGAATGCTGCCCACCTTACGTATGTACTGGAGTCACGCTAAGTCAGGATAGGCATCATTTGGGTTTTATCGCAGCAGAGGCATAAAAAGATGATCGGCTTTGATAATATCCTCTTTTATAAAACAACACCTGCATTTTTAAAATGAACGTTATTCTAACTGCCATTGGTTTTTTGGCATTATCATTTACCATCAATGCTCAAAGCACCCCAGGAGCCTGGTTAATGTATTGGGGCACACATCCTGTTGGAAAGAACTGGGAAGTATATTCCGAGTGGCAAATGCGACAAAAAGAATTGTCTACCGCCAGTCACGAGCAGCTGCTATTAAGAACTGGTATAGGTAGAAAGATTAACAGTCAGTTGTCATTGGGATCTGGATACGGGGCTATTTCCTACTACAACAGCAGCAGCGATTTGATTAAACCAGATGCATTAGAACACCGTTGGTGGGGACAGATGGTTCACCAAAAACGGGATCGGTCCAATATTTTAGAACACCGCTTGCGTACCGAGCACAGATGGCACGAAGAAGTACCTGATTGGCGTTGGCGCTATCGTATCATGTGGATACACCCCATTCATGTGTTTAACAATGACAGTGATGCACTCATTGTACATATTTCCAATGAGCTCTTTGTACACCGAGGCGCTTCGTGGTTTGACCGCAATCGCATATTTGCTGCCCTAGGCTATCACTGCAACACCCACTGCGAACTTCAAGCGGGTTATCTATTGCAAAACGCGTATCGTCAACCAGCAGGAAACTATCTTCAGCTTGGGTTTTGGATACATTAAAAATGTGGAAGACCGTTTCATCAACAAACATTTTTATTCCCATTTGCGTGCAGCCTTTCAAATTCGTTTTTTTTACTTAGTTTTGTAGAGTTGAACAACCATCTAACATTTATAATTCAGAAGCTCAAAAAAAAAGGGATTCTGATCAAAATGACTGATTAAACCATCGTAATCAAAAGCGAACATGAAGAAATATACATTGATGTCTTTTGTTGTTTTAGGCCTTGTGAGCTCCTTATCATCTTGCAACAAACGCGTTGATTGTTTGTGCACTGCCACTCCAGTCGAACCGAGAGAAGGTTTAGAAACCACTGAGTTTTACGTTACTTTTAAGGACGGAGGAGACTGTGATGATGCCAGTGGGCCTTTTTACCACGAAGTAGGTTTTCAAAGAGAAGAACCATACATTGCCGTATGTCAAGAAATCCCTCAAGAATTGATGAATCCTGAGGAATTAAATGGCGGAGATGATCCGGGTGGTGAATAGGTTATGCTGCTAAGAATTCTTCGCACTTTACTATTAAGTGTTTTTATCATCTATGGATTTCTTTATATCCGAGATTTAGAGATAGTTTTTTTTCGATCTTCCCCCCTTGACTTAAGATGGTCAATTTGGGTAATTCGCATCATGTTATCTTTGGCCTTCATTTGGCTTTTACTGGATTGGCTTGGATTTATTAATGGTAAGCGATTCAGGATATTATCTTGGTTATTGGCTATAATTACTGTAATCCTTTTGTTCTCGCTGAATATAAGCGATCAGCAAATCATTAGAGGAAAACTGGTCAATTCTTGGTTTATTGCAATGCCTTTACTCGCTTTTGTGGCCGCATTGCTGCTTCCCAACAGACCATCACATTGGAGCATGCCTCGTTGGCTTGGCGTATTTTTATCTGCCGTGGCTTTGTGTTTACCTTTCATCTTGAGTCCACCAGACCTATGGCCTGGTATTGATTCTAAGGACAGCGACATGAACAAGCGTAGTTTTTACCAATGGTTAGAAGCCAATTTTACGGAAGAAGAAATCAGCCAGCCGAACCAACTCATTGCCTTTTATAGTCCATCATGTAAGTTTTGCCGTTACACTGCCTATAAAGTTGATGGACTTATTAGACAGATAAATTTACCTGTAACAGTGGTATTTGCCGGTGAATTTGATGATGCATCTCCTTATTTTACGCAAAGAGGTTTAACGGCATTACCCGCTAAGCCTTCAAAACCCTCAGAACTATTTGACATAACCAACCGTAGAGTACCAATGGTTGTGCAACTTTCATACGGTGAAATAACTGGCATTTATCGTTATGCCGAATTTGATGATAAGCGAATAAAGCATTCCATGCAATAAAACAAGCATTTATCGCGTAGTACATTAGTATTTTTGCACCTTGGCAATAACACCTAACCATGAATCAAGAACGATCATCTCATACCTTTGACTCCAGCAACATCATACTCTTTGCCTGGAAATGGCGTAAGCCCTTGTTGACTGTCGCAATAGTAGCTGCATTGGTTGCAGTTATTTTTTCTTCTCCATATTTTATCAAACCTCGGTTTAAATCGACGGTAATCGTATTTCCAACCACCACTTACTCGGTATCAAAAGCCCTTTTGCCACAAACCAGTGCCACTAAGGCTCAAGATGTACTTGAGTTTGGAGAGGAGCAACAAGCCGATCAGCTTTTACAAATCTTAAAGTCAGACGAAATTCGTCAGAGAATCATTGATAAGTATGATTTAATGAATCACTACAACATCAAAGAGTCTCACCCTTATCGCATTACCCAACTACACAAAAAATACGATAATAACATCAGCTTCCGACGAACGGAATACATGTCTATAGAAATCAAAGTTCTCGACACCTCTCCAGATACAGCCGCCTTAATTGCCAACGATATTGCCGTATTATTGGATGAAGTAAAGCATCGCATACAACAAGAACGGGCGCAAAAATCGCTTCATATTGTTGAAAATGAATACAATCAAATGCGAGAGGAATTAAAAGAGATGGAGAGATTCCTTACTGATTTGAGGTATAAAGGAGTACACGATTACGAACGCCAAGCCGGTGCACTTACCGAGCAACTCGGTCGTTCTATTATCCAGACTGGTTCAAAAAGTGATAAGACACGAGACATTCAAAACAAGCTCGATACTTTGGCCAAATACGGTGGGCTTTATGTTTCTCTTAGAGATGAGGCCAGTTTACTACAAGAAGAGTTTGTAAAAGTTAAAAACAAGTTGGCTCAAGCCCGTGTAGACGTAAGTGAACAGCTACCAACTGTTTTTACAGTAAATGAAGCCTTTCCTGCCGAAAGAAAGACCTATCCTAAGCGCAGTTTAATCGTTGCTGTAAGCTTTTTTTCAGCCTTATTATTTACCCTTATCACCATCATCGTTGTAGAAACCATTCGAAAACGAATGTAGACTTCTATGCCGAACGACGCTTCACATAACACCCCGAATTTTAATCGATTGACTGACAGGCTATCCAACAGCAAAGACAATCAATATTGGTTAGTCGTAGGTATTGGGTTTGTTTTCGTCGCTGCATTGGCTGCATTCATCAGTCAGGAGTGGTACTGGGGCTTATTGATACCCTTTGGAATGGCACTTATCGCCAGTATAGTTTTGGCGATGGATTATGTCTTATGGTTTATAGTATTGGCAACACCGCTTTCTATAAACTACGAATTTAAAGACTTAGGCTCAACGCTTAACCTTCCAACAGAGCCCTTTATGGTGGCATTGACTGCGCTATTTTTTATCCGATTGGCTTATTATGGACGCTTTTTCCCTAAACTGGTAAAGCACCCGCTTTCGCTCATTCTCATTGCTCACTTAGCATGGATGCTCTGTACCGCTATAACCAGTGAATTACTTATTGTGTCACTTAAGTACTTTATATCTCGACTCTGGTTCATTGTGGTTTTTTTCTATTTAATGAGTTTATTATTTAAAAATCAAAAAAACCATCGACCATACTTTTTAGTGTTCCTGATTCCAATGGCGGCGGTGGTCATTTATACCATTATTCATCATGGTCAATATGGATTTACCAAGCGTAGCGGAACTTGGGTTATGCAACCATTCTTTAAAGAACACACCGCTTATGGAGCCGTTTTGGCCATGTATTTCACCGTTGCGTGGGGCATGTTTTTTCGTTATAACTACAGACCTTTGGTAAAAATTGGACTGTTGTGCTTATCCATTATTATCAGTGTAGGCTTGTATTTTTCTTACACACGAGCAGCATGGTTGAGCGTTATGGTGATGTTAGGTTTTTCTGCATTTTTATACTTCGGCTGGGGGTTCAAAAGGTTTATTCAGCTGATTACTTTGGTTTTGGTGGTCATTGGTTTGGGATGGAATCAAATCGACAACCGTCTTGATGCCACAAAAGCAGAGTCATCAGACGATGTCACGGAACACTTATCCTCGGTAGCTAACGTCTCTACCGATGCCTCTAATACCGAACGACTCAATCGTTGGAAATCGGCTTGGCGAATGTTTAAAGAGAGACCCGTTACAGGATTTGGTCCGGGAACCTATATGTTTTTGTATGCCCCCTATCAAAACCCTCACGAAAAAACCATTATTTCGACCAACAGAGGAGATGTTGGAAATGCGCACAGTGAATACATAGGCCCACTTGCAGATTCTGGACTTCCTGCCGCATTAATAATCATTGCATTGGTTATTAGCACCTTCTATTACGGTTTTAAATTGAGCTTAAAACTTCCAACAGCCGAACTACGAACAACAGCAAGCATTGCTTTTTTGGCCTTAGTAACGTATTGGTTTCACGGTTTGGTCAACAACTTTTTAGACATTGACAAAACAGGATTACCTGTGTTTGGATTTACTGCATTACTGGCTACATTAGATGTGTGTTTTATGAACAAAAAGGAACATCAAAATACACCGTAAACATTACGACCTTTTATATAGGTTTGCTGCACTTCTACACGGCGAAGATCTTCCTCACTTGCATCCATCAAATCAATATCTAATACGACAAAATCGGCTTGCTTACCCGGCTCAAGGGAACCAAATCGATCATCGGCAAACTGAGCATAGGCCGCCCAAATCGTCATTCCCTGCAAGGTATGCATTCGCGACAATGCATTGTTCATTTGAAAACCTTCATCCGGAACCCCTTCATCATTCTTCCGAACTACAGAGGAAAAAAATGTTCCTAAAGGATTCACAGGCTCTATTGGAAAATCAGTACCTAAGGCCACCAATCCTGCAGCTTTGCGTAAATCCTCATAACGGTATGCATCTTTCAATCTTTGCACCCCTAAACGATTGACCGCCCACAACATGTCGGACGTGGCATGCGTTGGTTGAACAGAGGGAATGATTCCCGTACCTACAAATGACTTTATGTCATCGTCGTTGACAACCTGTGCGTGCTCAATACGCCAACGATGTGTCGTGTCTTCAGGCCATAATCCCTTGTATATATCAAGCATTACTCTATTGGCACTGTCTCCAATGGCATGCGTACACAACTGCATACCTGCATTTTTAACACGTAACGACGCCTCGTATAGTGCCGCTGGCGACTTTAATAGAAACCCATGACTCTCTGGAAGGTCGCTATATGGTTTAATCAAGCAAGCGCCCCTACTTCCCAAAGCGCCATCGGCATAAAATTTAAAGCCGTTCAACTCCATCCCTTTGGTTATCCAACCGCCACTGGCCAATGCTTTTTCAAATGTAACTGAATCACTGCCTGCAAGCACCTGCATGTTCATTTGCAGTACATCATTGACGTATAGACTGTCCATAAATTGAATTTCCTCCCATGATAACCCCATTTCTGACAAGCCCGTCAAACCCAATGAAAAGCACTTGCGCTGCGCCAATTTAACCCCATCGCCTAGGTCTGCTAAAGACTTTCCAGGCCACTTCACCAACTCCATGGCATTGTCTATGAGAACACCCGTGCATACACCGTTAACTGTTACAACCTCTCCCCCTTCTATTTTGGTGTTTGCAGTGATGCCGTTGCGCTCCAAGACAATATCGTTTACCAACATGGCGTGCCCATCAATTCTTCGCAGCAAAACTGGTGTTTCTGGAAACAATTTGCTCAACAACGTATTGTCGGGCATCTCATTGTCTTCCCAAAGGTTTTGATCCCAGCCCATTCCTCTAATCACGGAATAATTTCTGTCTAACTGAAAATCACTAACCTTAACTACCATATCATAAGCAGAAAAACTCCTTCTCAAATCAACCTCTTGATATGATCTTGCCAAAGCCAAAAAATGCGCATGGGCGTCAACAAACCCCGGATAAACGTAATTGCCTTTTAAATCTCTTTCGTGTTGTGACGTATATTTTTTTCTCAAGCGCTGCTCTGGCCCAAGCTCAAGAACCAATCCATCGCGAATAACCATGGCATCCGCCACACCAAAAGAGGCGTCAACCGTATAAAACATAGCATTGTAAAACAACACATCTGCTTGCTCTTTGGGCATACATGATTGAAAAAGCAGAGCGATGATTGTTATGGATAAAAAGGAAGGCTTCATTTCACATTATTTTTTTACAAAAGTAATGGACTTAAATGTAATCAACGTGTATATTTGATTCATTGAAAAACTCGAAGAAAATATATTATATCGTCAATATTCATTACCTGACGACTTCGGAAAGATTTTCATTTGAACACAACGATAAATAATAAAAAAAAATTCATTATGCCAGAAGATAAAATTCTAAAAGCACTAAAGCCCAAAAACTGGAACGAAATAAAGACCAACGACTCATGGGCCATCTTTAAAATCATGTCGGAGTTTGTTAACGGATACGAAATCATGAGCCGCATAGGGCCGTGTGTATCGATTTTCGGATCTGCGCGCACAAAACCCGATCACCAATACTATAAATTAGGTGTTGAAATTGCTGAAGCCCTTACCCAAAAGGGTTATGGCATCATTACTGGCGGTGGTCCAGGCATCATGGAAGCCGGAAATCGTGGTGCGCAAAATACAGGTGGTGTATCCGTGGGATTAAACATTGAATTACCCTTTGAGCAAAACTCCAATCCTTACATAGATCAAGACAAAAACCTTCAGTTCGATTACTTCTTTGTACGCAAAGTTGTTTTTGTGAAGTATTCTCAAGGCTTCATCGTCATGCCTGGAGGGCTTGGAACGCTGGATGAACTCTTTGAAGCACTTACTTTGATTCAGACGGATAAAATAGGACGATTCCCCATTGTATTGGTTTGTCGAGAATACTGGGAAGGGTTAATCCAATGGATGAAAGATGTCGTATTAAAAGAGAAAAACATCGACGCTGAAGACCTCGATTTATTCAAATTTGCGGAAACAGCGGATGAAGTGACCGCCATCATCGACAGCTTTTACAAAAAATACCAGCTCAAGCCGAATTTCTAACAAGAAGGCTACGAGTATTAATGTGTTTTTTTTGGAGATGCGTGTTGAAGGATACCACCTATCTCTTCCGCGCCACCATTAACCCATCGCGTATGGGGAAGAGCACATTGTCGACGCGTTCATCGGCGTGAACGTATTGGTTAAAGGCGTGTAGGGCGCCAGTGTCGACGTCTTTCTTGCGCTCGTCCTCGTCGGTTACTTTACCGGACCAGAGCACGTTGTCGGCAATAATGAGACCGCCGGAGGGCATTTCTGGTAACACCAAATCGTAATACGTTTGGTAGTTTTCCTTATCGGCATCGATGAACACCAAGTCCCACGGACGATTGATACGAGGGATCACTGCTTGGGCGTCACCTATATGCAGGTGCAACTTACCGGCGTGCTCCGAGCGATCGAAAAAACCGCGAATGCGCGAAGCCAGTTCCTCATTGTTGTCGACCGTGTGTAGCTCACCGTTTTCTACTAAGCCCTCGGCCAGACAAAGTGCGGCATAACCAGTGTATGTGCCTACTTCCAATATGTATTTGGGGCGTTGCATCATGCTGAGCATACGCAGAACTTGTCCTTGTAAATGCCCACTCAACATACGCGGCTTGAGCACCTCTGCATGTGTGCTACGGTTAATTTCTGCCAGTAAATCAGACTCAGCCCTGGTGTGTTCTTCAGTATAACGATCAATATGCGAAGGTAAAAATTCCATTTCTTTCTTTTTTAATGCTACAAAGATAAAGGGTGTATATATAAAGCCAATCCTTCAGGGTATTGTTCTTTACCTTAATTTTACCCCACCTAACGATTGGAGTAAAATGACCAAACAACAACGCTACGATTACGCCTATTTGCGCATGGCACTAGAATGGGCAAAACTCTCACACTGCAAGCGCAAGCAAGTGGGCGCCATAATTGTCAAAGACCGTATGATTATCAGTGATGGGTATAATGGAACCCCTACTGGATTTGAAAACAAGTGCGAAGATGAAGATGGCATTACCAAGTGGTACGTCCTCCACGCCGAAGCCAATGCCATACTAAAAGTAGCCAGCTCTACACACAGTTGCTCAGGCGCTACACTTTACCTTACCCACTCCCCATGTAAAGATTGTGCTAAGCTTATACATCAATCGGGAATAAAACGTTTGGTATACATACAACAATACAAGGACAATTCGGGTTTATTGTTTTTAGAAAAAGCTGGTGTAGATATTGCACACGTAAACAGCGAAGATCTATAACAAAAATATGCGAAAGTCACTTATTCCCTTACTTATTGGACTGTGTTTGGCCATTGGCTTTTACATAGGAACCTACTCGTCACCCTCATCTACAAGTGATTCTTCTCGCTTAAAAAAAATCAGTTATCTACTCAAACTGATTGAAGATAACCACCTTGACGCTTTAAAAGTAGATAGTCTTTTGGAAAACAGTATAAGCGATCTTCTTCATCAATTAGACCCGCACTCAGCATACTTATCACCCGAAGAAGTTCAACGAAGCAGCGAATCTGTCAAAGGTAAATTCGTAGGAATTGGAATCGAGTTTAACCAATTAGGAGACAGTGTTCGTGTAATGTCTATCATTCCTGATGGACCAGCTGCACAATCCGGAATTAGAGGGGGCGATATATTATTGCGGGCCGATACAGCGGTGTTATCGGGAGTTGGGAAAAACAACGCTGAAACCATAACGCATTTAAAAGGTAAAAATAAAAGTACCGTTAACGTAGAGGTTTTACGAAACCGTCAAGTTTTTGACGTTGATATAACCAGAGGAGAGGTTAGCATTCCTTCCGTAGACGTATGGTTTGGATTTAACGATGACATTGGCTTTATCCGCATCAATCGGTTTGGAGAGCAAACAACCAAAGAATTTGACCGCGCCATCAAATCCCTTGGCAATAGCATCTCAAAAGGATTGATCATTGACTTGCGGGATAACCCAGGAGGTCTTCTTCATCAAGCGGTTCAAATTACCGGTAAAATGCTACAAACAGGTGATACCATTGTCTTTGTAGAGAACAATAAAGGCAACCGAGAGTATTTTGTCAATAAATCTAAAAAGCAAATTATTAATAGTCCGATCGTGGTTCTTATCAATGAAGGTTCTGCATCAGCAGCAGAAATTCTTGCCGGAGCCATACAAGACAATGACCGCGGATTGGTCATAGGCCACAGAAGCTTTGGCAAAGGCTTGGTACAAGAAGAAGTTGGCCTTCCCGATGGAAGTAAAATCAGATTAACCACTTCAAAATACTTTACCCCTTCTGGAAGAACCATTCAAAAATCGTATGCCAATGGCTACGAAAATTATAAAAATGAAATCCATCATCGATATCATAGTCCTAGTAATGGCTCGGACTCAAGTAGTATTCCGATTTATTATACCAAAAACAAAAGAGCTATTTTTGGAGGTGGTGGCGTTAGACCCGATATAGAACTCAACAAAGACACCCTTTCTTTTTCTCAGTCCGCCTTTTTCCATTTGGGCAATGAACGACGTTTAACCAGTATCTATCATTACGTCAGTACGCATTTTGATAGTTTGTCAAATGTCAGTAGTGAACAAATTTGGTTAACACCCGACAGCACAATCATTACTAATATTTTTGGCGGCGACTTCCCAGATAAAAACGATAAATCTACTGCAGAGTATATAAAGCAGCAGATTCTCTTAATGGTTTTTGATCGGCCAACTATGAGTGAATTTACCCTTCGCAACGACCCCGCTGTTGAAAAAGCAATTCAAGCCATTAACGGAGGTGCGATAGATAAACTTTTAAATAAATAGTATAAACCAAAGCTGAAGCATTGATATCGTGTTCACTTGTGTTTTCATATCAAACAATTATTAAAGCAGTTTAAGAAAAAAATATTTTAACCCTTTGTTTTATTTGACATCGGTAGATTGTAAAGACCTTTGTTGAATTGGTTTAATTGAATTCAGATTTTTTTAGTACTAACACCTACACATGCGCACTTTCGCAGTTCTCTATTGCTCTCTCATTTCCGTTTTTGGTTTTGCTCAAAAGGTAAACATTATAGGGCAAGTCATTGACGAATCTGAAGACCAGCCTCTCCCCTTTTCTCAAGTGGCCATTTTCAAGACAAACGCTGATGGTCCAGCTGTAGAAGGCACCACCAGCGATGAAGATGGACGCTTTTCATTATCTGTAGAAAAACAAAGCAATCTCGAACTAAGAGTGGTATTCATTGGATATACCACAGAAGTTATTCCATTAAATTTTAAAAACGATCAAAACATCAATATTGGCAGGGTATTTATGCAGGCTGCTTCTGGGGAGCTCGGAGCCGTTGAGGTAGAAGGAAAGCGTGCATTTATGACAACCAACTTAGATAAGCGCGTATTTGACGTGAGTCAAAACATTGTTTCCGAGGGAGGGACGGCTGAAGATGCTTTGCAAAACATACCATCAGTATCGGTCGATATGGATGGTGGAATCTCTCTTCGAGGTTCTAGCGACGTGACCATTTGGATAAACGGCAAACC
>JAIUMB010000013.1 GCA_022565745.1 Cryomorphaceae bacterium
AAAAAACCCGCCTGCGACGCAAGGAGCGGGCGTTGGGTTTTAGCTTGAATGCCCCCCTCTCAGGGATCACCCTAGTAATCCCTCTCGCTCGAGTGTGTTGCGCCAATGAAACCTACAGCACAAAGGCTTCTATTTTCCCGTTTGCTTGTAGCTATTTTGAAGTGACTCAATCTTTTCATAACGAAGATAAATATACATAAACAACACACCAATGACCACAGCAGATACGGTTAATATACTACCTATGATGCCCTCTTGACCAAAACTCATTTTGATTAAAACCGTAGAAATCACAAAACCTGAATTACGCATTACGTGCTGAAACGTTTGGGTATAGAGTAAGCTGACGAGTAAGAGAAACACATCGGTAAGGATGAGTAGAGTAAAAAAATCTTCAAAAAAGATGTTGTTTAATTCTTTTAAGGTATGCACGTCGGAAGCTGTATGATAAACAATGTCCAGCGCCCAATTGGTAAAATTGTAAAGCGCGAGGAATACCAATATGGGGATTAATGCGATAGAAACCCACTTTTTGGTTGCAATAAAGCGGTTGGTATTTTCATTGACGCTTAGACTACTTGCTTTTCGCTTAGCCATTAGCTTGTAAAACAAACTGATTAAAAAAAACAAAAGCAAGGTGGCGGTAATATCGTATGTAAACTGCAAATCGCCTTTGACATGGAACCAATCTGGTGTAAACTCAATTTTGCTGATGTCGTTGAAAATCTTACGAATAACAATAAGCGTGATAATTTCGTATTGTTTACCGATGTATTTTGAGATGCTCTTGGGAAGGTAATAGACCAGCAGATAGACCTCATATATTAAAATGATGGAGAAGGGGGTGTAAACAGCAACCAAGGTATTACTCAGCAATTCATGCTCGGGAAGAATACCCCAATGTCTGAATGCTATAAGGCTTAGGTGAATGATGAAACCGGCTATGGCAACGCCTACTACATACTTTTCAGTTGTTTTACGCGTAGTTTCTGATAGGAAAAGAGTTTCAAAACGCTTGAGTGCGTAGGCTATTGAATTTGTGCTTATACCTTTGGTATTCATTAAAGTATAACACATTGCACATTAAATTGTTGTTATACCAATCTAAAACTAAATTGAAAACGAGATCTACAACACTTGCTATTGGTTAAGATTTAGATTCAACGTTAGACCATAACCATACTTGTATTAACGGTGCAGTTTGAGGTTTTTTAGCGTACTTGTAACCTGATGCATTTAGGGCATCATAAAAAAAGCCACATTCAGAATAGAATGTGGCTTTCATTTAAGCGTGTGTTTGTGCTTACTAGAAGAACTTATAACGACGGTCAACAATTTTAGCGGCATCCCGCTTGCTTTCAACCACACCAGCAGGAATTCTTCCTCTGATGCTGTTTAAGTAGGTTTCTTGTTCAGCAATGTAATCAGGCTGTTCAGGTGCTGTGGTTGTAGAGTTAACCTTAACCACATACACACCGCGGTCACCTTCAATAACGGTTATAGCCTGTTCTTGAATACCATGAATTTTACCGACAACTTTAGGTTCTTCACCAGCTCTTTCAATGCTGTTGCTTGAGAAGGGGACGTCGGTATTGGTTACAGTCGTATTCATTTCTTGTGCGATTACATCCATCTCTTTGTTTAAATGCGTTTGTAAACGCTCGCGAATGATGGCAGCTTTTTTATTGTTGAAAACGATGTCTTCGATGGTTTCACGAACGGACTCAAAGGGTGCAAAATCATCCTCAACGATATCGGTAACATGAATGACGATATAGCTGTTACTGGCACTGCGTTGTACATCTACATGTCCAACACGACGTTCTTCATCAAATACCCAGCGCACCAAGTCGCGATTAGCCCCTAATCCAATGACCGTTTCGTCAAAGCGGTTGACATCAGTGGCTGTACGAACCTGCGCACCAGCCTCACGGGCCAATTCCGCAAATTTGTCAGCATCAGCAGCAGCCTCAGCAATTTTAGACGCTTTGCGGTATACATCGGTATCTGTTTTTTCTGAGGTGATGATTTCGCGGGCTATTTCAGCAATTCTCACGGCTTTACTGCTGCCTTTTTGACCGGTGATTTCAATAATGTGAAAACCAAACTCTGTTTCAATCAATCCAATGTCTCCAGTACGATTAGTAAAACAAAAATCTGAAAATGCTGGTGTCATGGTGTTTTCAACAAACCACCCTAAGTCTCCACCTTGTTGAGCAGCAGAGGCATCGTCACTATTGTCAGATGAAAGCGTTTCAAATTGACTTCGATCGGTTCTGAGAATATTCAGCAAACTATCTGCTAGTTCTTTTGCTTCGAAAGGAGCACGTTGAGCTTGAGAACGCTCAGCACCCTGATAGGCAATTAAAATGTGTCTTGCTTGAACAGAGTCTGGTAGGTATGCAACTTCACTAACCTTACCCAAAGCTAAATAGTCACCTTCATTGGTTTCATAAGGGCCAAAAACAAACCCTGTTGCATCACCAGCGAAAATAATGGAATCATAATCAGGATTGAAGCCCAGAGCTTCTCTGTAGAACTTTCCACGATAGGGTAGATCGCTACGAAGAGCAACGAATAAAGAATCGTTATCTGCTTCGGCAAAAGGTGGAATGGTATCGTACGTATCTGTTGCTCTGTTTCTTTCTAATTGCGGGCGTGTAAACTTGTTTAATTCATCCTGTACTTGTTGAATGTCATTAGCACTTGGTTTGACATCAAGCACAACAAATTCAAAATTTCTGTAAGGCTCATCAACCTTAAAGTCATTTTTGTTCTTTTTATAATAACTCTTAAGGTCTGATTCGGTTACGGTAACATCTCCATCGGGGATGGTAGAGTATAGAATGGGAATCAGTTCAACATTGCGCACTCTGTTTTCCAACTCAAAATTGAATTTGGCCAGTTTTTCCGGTTTATGGATACCCAAACTAATGGCAATGTTGTACTTGTTGTTGAGCGCTTCGCTGCGCATGTTGTTTTCGAAGGCCTTCCATTGTTGCCAAAAGCGATTGGCTTCTGGATTGTCAAACCGTTGGTCCTGTAAGCTCGTCAAATATTGCTGAAGTCTGGCCTCGCTAAATGCATTGGTTACTTCATCGCGAAAGGCATCAGCTTGAAGGATATCCGGATGTTGGATGATGCGACTGTAAAGTTCATCATCGCCCACTGAAAGGCCAAGAACTTCCAAATCTTTCGTGAGGGTGTATTCACGAATAAACTCTTCCCACGCAGCTTCAGCAAACTGCTTGCGTGTCACATTGGCCAGCGACATATCTCCAGATGTTTGTCGGTAGTTTTCAGTGATTTGGTCCATGCGTTCACTGAATTCAGGCAGATCAATGCTTCTACCATTGATTTTTCCAACCATCAGTTGATTGCCTCGAATGAGTGAATCACCAGAGCCCAATAGATCCATAAGAATAAAAGCTGCCATTGCCAATCCAATGGTGATAAGCAACAATCCTGAACGTTTACGGATGTTTTCTAATGTAGCCATACTTTAAATATATCGTGTTTTAATAAGGCTGCGAATATACCAAAATCACCCGTTACCAAACCAATTTATTTTTACCATAGGTAAATTTATCAAAAAAATTTGCCTGAATTGTAACATTTTCGTACTTTTACGAGTTGTAAGTTACATCTATAGAATGAAGATTGTTGTTCTGATTTTGTGCTGATTTATGAGAAAATCACTATTCGTTTTTGCCATTGTGTTGATATCCCTAGGCGTTGACGCCTCTCACTTGGTAGGAGGCGATATGACCTATACATGTTTGGGCAACAACACTTATAGGGTGAAGCTGACTATTTTCAGAGATTGCAACAACAATCAAGTTCCCTTTGACCAAATTGTACCCATTGCCTTTTACAACAACGGTTTTGTCTACGATGTCCATTTGGTTCCGATTACCAATACTTTCCCCAATATTCCTTTGGTTGCCGACAGCTGTAGTCCGCCACCGCCTTCAAATGTTTGTGTGGAGTATGCTGAATACATCGATACCGTTGTGCTGCCATTATCCCCGAATCCTTATACCATTGTTCATCAGCGTTGTTGTAGAAATAGTGTTGTGATGAACATTGTTTCTCCTGCTTCTACAGGTACTTCGTACCATACAGAGGTGCCCGCCAATGATACGGCTTGTAATAATTCGGTCCAATTTCTTGATTACCCCAACTTATTACTGTGTTTTGACCAACCCAATACCATAGACATTACTGCCAGCGATCCAGACGGGGATAGCTTGGTATTTTCACTGTGTCCCCCTATGCTTGGTGGCGGTCAAGCACCTGGAGCGGTTATGCCCAATCCACCAACAGCCCCTCCATATTTACCGGTATCTTATACCGCCGGGTTTAGCGCCACCACGCCCATTAATGGCAGTCCGGGCATGACGATCGATCCACAAACCGGAACCATTACAGTCTTCCCAGACCCTGTGGTAGGGTTCTTCACCGTAGGTGTTTGTGTGGAGGAGTACCGAAATGGCCAGCTCATTAACAAGGTAATTAGAGAAATGCAATTTATCGTGGCCGATTGCATTTTATCCACTCAGGCAGGCATTAGGCCACAAGCCGATATGTCAGCAGAGACCAAATGTGTTGGTAGAACCATACAGTTTCAACATTTTAGTTCGGGCATGTTAGAAGCCAAATGGTTATTTAATGATTCGGGGAATGCTCCAAATGATACGTCAACCCTTTTTAATCCGCTTTACACCTTCAGTGATACAGGGTTTTACGAGGTAATGTTGATCATTAATAGCGGTATTCCCGGTTGTATAGATACCGCCGTAGAAATATTTGAAATTAGAGACTCGGTAGATAATTGGTTTACTTGGGGTGATAGTCCTTGTTTAGACAAGGGGCTGACGTTTGAACTGCAGGGTACCAATTTAGCCCCTCATGCCTCCATTGAATGGAACTTTGGGGTAAATGCCACTCCACAAACGTGGTCAGGGCCAGATCCGCCGCCCATATCGTTTACAAACGATGGCAATCCTTACGAAGTAACCCTTACCACAGAGCAATTTGGTTGTTCGAGTTTTTATTATGAAGAATTGCAGTTATTTGACCGTATTTCTTTTGATGTAACAGGTTTGGAAGACGAAGGTTGTGCGCCTTACGAAGCTGTCATTAATAGCAATGCAAAGGCTAGAGGTACCATGCATATTTTGTGGGATATGGACGATGGAACCACTTACAGAAACACTTTGTCGGTAAACCATACCTACCAAATCCCAGGCGTTTATCGGCCAACAATTACGCTTAGAACCAGTTCGTTCTGCATTGATACAATAGTTATTAATTTGTCTCCCATCGTTATTCGAAATAGTCCAGAAGTTCTTTTGGGTTCCTCATCAACAAGGGTGCTTATGTACGAACCGACGGTAACTGTTGGAATAAGTGTTAGTGATGATGTATTATTTTCGGAGTTTCATCCTGGTGACGGACAGGTATTTTCACCGGCACCGGAGAGATTGAGCTATACCTATGATGCAGATTCTGCGCATTTCTTAGCTTTTTTGGTTGGAGAAAATGAATTTGGTTGTTTCGACACCTCGTTTGTGGATATTTACGTGATTCCCGAAACCAATATATTTATTCCCAATGCATTCAGGCCCAATGGTAATGGTCTAAATGATTTTTTTGAAATATACGTTACCAATGTGCTGGAATACCAACTGCAGATTTTTAATCGTTGGGGACAAAAGGTCTTTTCTACAGAAAACCATACAGAACATTGGGATGGTTCGGTTAATGGTAAACCAGCTCCCATTGGAACTTACGTATACAAACTCGATTTAAAAGATCAGCAAGGGGAGTGGCATTACCGCACGGGCAGCGTTAATCTAATACGCTAAGAGGATGTCATTGCTGGTCGTTTGACAATAATGCCCACAAAATAACCTATACACGCTCCAAATATGCCTCCGAAAAATATATCGGCAGGAAAGTGAACACCGATGTGAATCCTGCTATAACTTACGAGTATAGCCCACACCAGCATGATGGCCCACCAAGTTCTGTTGGTTAACACACCGATAAAAAATGCCAAAGCAAAAGTATTTGATGCGTGAGAAGAGACGAACCCATATTTGCCACCGCAACCTTCTTTTAATGCGCGAAACATTCCGTCCAATTCGGGATTGTTACAAGGCCGTAGTCGCTGAAAAGTCTCTTTAAAAAGCTTTACCGAGCCTTGGTCGGCCATGAGGGTCATCAAAACCACACCGCCAAGAATCCACAGATAATTCCATTTGGGATATTTTCGGTAGAGCACAATGAACAACAGCACATATAAAGGAATCCATACTTCTACCCTGGTGATAAACATAAAGAAATCGTCCAGCGCTGCTGGACTGTTGTTATTCATCCAAAGAAATATCTCAGTATCGGCTTTTTCAAACCATTTGATAAGTCGCATCATTTATCCATGAGTTTCCAAAGCTCGTCTTTGAGCTCATCCAGGTTGTATTGACTAACGGCTGAAATAAACAAATGAGGAACGGGTAAATCTATCAGTGCATCCATTTCTTTCATCATTTGCTCGTCTAACATATCTGCTTTGCTGATGGCTACCAATTGATCTTTGTGCAATAATTCTGGATTAAACGCTTCCAATTCACGACGTAAAATAGTAAACTGCTCATTGATGTCATCAGCATCTGCAGGAATTAGATACAGCAGTACGGCATTACGCTCAATATGACGCAAAAATCGATGCCCTAAGCCTTTGCCCTCCGAAGCACCTTCAATGATACCGGGTATATCGGCCATGGCAAAACTTTGATAACCACGATAGGCTACAATCCCTAAGTTGGGGACTAAAGTGGTAAACGGATAATCGGCAATTTCCGGTTTGGCAGCTGAAACAGCAGAGAGTAGGGTAGATTTACCAGCGTTAGGGAATCCAACTAGGCCTACATCGGCCAAAACTTTGAGTTCGAGAATTACCCAACCTTCTTCGCCCTCTTCACCGGGCTGAGCGTATCGTGGTGTTTGGTTGGTAGGGGATTTGAAATGTGAATTCCCCAAACCACCACGGCCACCTTTTTTGGCAATGAGCTCTTCTCCATGAGTGGTAATTTCACCTAAAACCACACCAGTATCAGCATCCTTTACTACCGTTCCCAATGGCACGTCAATATATTGATCGGTACCTTCCTTGCCTGTACTGTTGTTTTTACTTCCATTGGTTCCGTTATCAGCACGTATATGCTTGCGATACTTGAGGTGGAGTAGGGTCCACATTTGCTCATTACCTCTAACAATAACGTGTCCACCTCGGCCGCCATCACCTCCGTCTGGCCCTCCCTTGGGAATGTACTTCGCTCGATGAAGGTGAGCGCTTCCGGCACCACCGTCTCCGGATGTCAGGTGAATTTTGACGTAATCAATAAAGTTGCTGCCGGCCATAATTTTGGTGTTTCGGTGTGATAATTTCTGAAAAGTGTGAAATCGTTTGTTTTATAAATGTGTAGATATAGCAAATAACACCCTAATAAAGCAGTGTAATTTACCCAAACCAGTTACTGAATCAGCCGCTATTTTATATCATCAACGGCTTTATACAAACGATCAGTAATATCAGAAATTCCTCCTACTCCATCAATCCCTACAAACTTTCCTTTGCTTTGATAATGGGCTTTTACTGGTTCGGTTTCGTTGCGATATACGTTGATTCGGTTTTGAATAATAGCGGGGTCAGCGTCATCGACTCGTCCAGATGTCTTTGCCCGCTCAGCCAATCGCTGTTTGAGCTCTTCTTCGGGCACTTCTAATGACAACAAGGCTTTAATTTCCTGTCCACGTGCGTGCAAAAAGTTGTCTAGCGCCTCTGCTTGTGCCGCAGTACGAGGAAATCCGTCAAAAATAAACCCACGTGCAGTTGGGTTTTTTTTGACCTCACTTTCAAGTAGAGCAATGGTCAACTCGTCTGGCACAAGTTTCCCTTGGTCCATGAAAGCTTTGGCTTTGACGCCCAACTCCGTATTGTTTTTGATGTTGTATCGAAAAATATCACCTGTTGAGAGGTGAACCAAATCGTACTTTTTTTGCAAAAATTCTGCTTGTGTTCCCTTCCCTGCACCGGGAGGGCCAAATAAAATGATGTGTAACATAATCGTGATAATTCAGTTCGCTAATATACGGCTGAGAAAAACGTTAATTAAGTGTTTGAAAGAGATACTTAACTAGATGCCTTCTAATTCAACCTGATTTTGAAGGAGGTCTTCAAATGCTTGTCGCTTGGTAATAAGGTAGTCCTTGCCTTTGTGAATCAACACTTCTGCTGGTTTTCTGCGACTGTTGTAATTCGATGACATGGCAAAGAGATAAGCACCTGCGTTGTGAAAACAGAGAACATCTCCTTGTCTGATTTCATTCATTCTGCGATCCCACGCGAAGGTATCGGTTTCACAAATATATCCCACCACGGTGTATACCCTTTCTGTCCCATCTGGATTACTGATATTGGTGATGTGATGATAGGCGTCGTAGAACATGGGGCGGATAAAGTGATTTAGCCCAGTGTCGATACCAGCAAAAACAGTTGCGGTTGTTTGTTTGATGACGTTGACCTTAGCTAGGAAGTAACCGCTCTCTGAGACGAGGAATTTACCCGGTTCAAATTCTACCGTTAAGCGTTTGCCATAATCGCGATAAAACTCTTCCATTAGTTCAGACATTTTTTCTCCCAGTAATTCAACATCTGTTGAGAGGTCGCCTGGCTTATAAGCCACCTTAAATCCAGAACCAAAGTCGATGTATGATAGGTTGGGAAAACTCATAGCGGTATCTAAAAGTAATCGTGCACCATTGATAAAGACGTCAACGTCAACAATGTCTGATCCGGTGTGCATGTGCAGCCCATCAACATTGATGTTGTAGCTCTCGACGATGCGCTGAAGGTGGCGCATTTGGTGTATTGAAATCCCGAATTTTGAATCGATGTGCCCTGTAGAAATTTTGCTGTTTCCCCCAGCCATGATGTGAGGATTCATGCGAACACATACGGGATATGAACCGCCATAGGTATTGCCAAACTGCTCGAGAATGGCAAGGTTGTCTATATTGATTCGCACACCCAACTCAACCGCTTCAACAATTTCTTCAAAAGATACGCAGTTGGGCGTAAAAATGATGCGATCAGGGGTGAAACCAGCTTTTAACCCAATTTTCACTTCTTCTATTGAAACAGTATCGAGTCCAGAGCCAAGCTTGTTAAAGAATCGGATAACATTGATGTTTGACAGCGCTTTACAAGCATAATTGATGTGAACATCCAGTTTAGAAAAGGCCTGTTTTAAGCGTTTGTACTGGCGCTCCATAATGGATGTGTTGTACACATAGAGAGGGGTGCCGTACTTTTCACTCAATTTCAATAATTGCGCAGCGTCAACTTGAAAGGCTTTTTCTTTTGCTTGCATGATGATTATTAGTATTACTTAAATGATGATTCCTTTGAAAAGGAGCGCAAAAATACACTCCATAATATTATTAATCATGGTTAACCATTCATTAATGCTTACGATTGATAAATCAACATTAAAAAAATAAACCCATTTTTATTTTGCATGTTTATAGTGCTTTCTGTTTAAACTGTTTGAAGTATTTTAGTGGTTTACTTATAACTGCTAAAATGGGGCGAATTTCGCATTGTTTATATTTGTTGTGTTTGATGATCACCACTACCTTGATGGCACACGAGGAAGACCCTGTATTTTTGCCCAATCACGGACAGTGGGAGCAACATATCATCGCTCAAACGCCTCTTAATTCCGGCCATATTTATTACGAATCTACCAGAATTAGATTTCAATTAAGAGATCCTGAATTTACTAATTTTTGGCACGATAGACATAATGCCATCATTCCCGAAAAAAAATTTCAGACCGACAGTGAAGGTAATTTCATCATAAATGAACACACCTATGATTTGAGTTGGGTAGGGGGTAATCGCAATCCTAATGTGGTGACTGAGCGACCAACGAAAACCTATAGGAATTACTTTATTGGTAGTGACAAATCAAAGTGGGCTACGGAAGTTAAAGAACATCGACGGGTGGTATACAAAGACATTTATCAGGGCGTTGATTTTCGTTGGTACGCCGAGCGTGGTCATCTAAAGTACGATTTCCGAGTTCAGGCTGGTCAACTTCCCGATGATATCGCCTTGGTTTATAGTGGACTTGACGGATTAGAAAACATTGATGGAAAGCTGCATATGCGCACTTCTTTAGGCACAGTGGTGGAGTTAGAGCCATTTGCATACCAAATTAAAAATGGTGTTTATTACAAAGTTAATTGTCGTTTTAACGTCAATGATTCATTGGTAACCTTTGATTTGGGAACATACGACCAATCCTATGATTTGGTTATTGATCCCACAGTGGTGTTTAGTTCGTTCTCCGCAAGTGTTGCCGATAATTGGGGATTTACGGCAACTTATGACAACGACGGACGGTTATATGCCGGAGGAATGGTCTTTGGAAGTAATTACCCAACCAATACCGGTGCTTATCAAACAACTTACGGAGGTGGAAATACCGATGTCTCTATTTTTGTTTTTAGTCCGGATGGGTCTACACTTGAATATTCTACATTTTTGGGAGGTAATAATTCTGAGCAGCCCCATTCAATGATTGTAACGCCCAGTAACGAACTGGTTGTTTTCGGCACCACTTCTTCGATTAATTTTCCAACATTAACTACTGCATGGCAATCGTCTTATGGAGGTGGTAGCTTGTTTATCTTGCCGGGTTATACGTTTAATAATGGGTCGGATATTTTTATCACAAAATTTAATGCGACAGGAACAACACTGATTGGTTCTACATTTTTTGGTGGAAATGGCAATGATGGTATTAACCTGGAAATTTTAAGAAATTATGGCGACTATGCCAGGGGAGAAGTGTTTTTGGATTCACTGGATAACGTTTACATTGCTTCAACCACGTTTTCAAATATTGTTCCTTTAACCAATGCTGCTTTTCCCGCGCAGCAGGGGGGCTCTGATGCCTTGCTTCTCAAGTTTAATCCCAATCTTACGAATTTAGAATGGGGAACCTTTTACGGAGGCTTTGGACACGATGCAGCATATACCGTACGCATAGACGGTGATGACGTGTTTATCGCCGGAGGAACCTTTAGTCCCAACCTACCAATGGATAGTTTGCAGACAGGTTTTCAACCAATTTATGGAGATTCTGTTGACGGGTTTATTGCCAAGTTTGACCGCTCAACAGGAAACTTTATCAACGCCACGTACATAGGAACCGCTAGTTATGATCAAATTTTTAATATTGATACAGACAGAAATGGCAATTTATATGCTTTAGGACAAACAAAGGGTACTTTCCCACACGATACAACCCGTTTTGGCAATCCAGACGGAAAGCACTTTATATCCAAATTTACCCCTGATTTGACCAGTCGATTATGGAACATCAACTTTGGAAGCAGTAGTGGTTATCTGTGTGCGCCAACTGCTTTTGAGGTAGATAATTGTAATGCCATTTTATTTGGGATGTGGGGAGGGGAAAGCAATAATCCGTCGCCGTTTTTCAACAATATGGTTCCCTCGTTTAATGGCTTTACCGATGGTTTGCCAGTGACGTCAAATGCATTTAAAATCACAACAGATGGTAGTGACCTCTACTTCTGTGCACTGTCTGCTGATGCTACCACATTGGAGTTTGGTACATTTTATGGCGGTACGGCCAATGAGCATGTTGATGGCGGTACGTCTAGGTTTAGTCCAGAAGGCATCATTTATCAAGCTGTTTGTGCCGCCTGTGGTGCGGGAAACTTTCCAACAACACCAGGCGTATATGGTCCTAATAATTTGAGTTTTAATTGTAATAAAGCCGGAATAAAAATTGATTTTGATCGTTCGGTTGAGGCCAATGCCGATGTTGATGTTTCTACCGAACTCGATAGCTTATGCGATGGGTTTTTAATCAGTTTCTCCAATGCTTCCAATAATGCCAATGCCTATTTTTGGGACTTTGGTGACGGGCAAACATCTACCGATTCTACACCTACTGTTTTATTGGTTGGACCCAACACCTATAATGTGATGTTGGTGGCTATCGATACCAACTGCTTCTTGTATGACACGGTATATATTCAAGTTGAAGTGGAAAGTTTTATTGACCCGGTAGCCGCTCTTGAGGTTGATTATTTTGATTGTGATTCACTATATGAGGTCAATTTCTTTGTTGATACGACATTGGCGGATTATGTTGAATGGGTATTTGGTGACGGGGTAGTTTGGGATGCCGACTCAGTTTCAGATACAACTTATTTCTATAGTGGTCCAGGCGTCTATTCTGGCTTTATGGTTGCTCACGACACCATATGCGGTCAAACCGATACGGCTTTTTTTGAGGTTGAGTTTATTGAGCAAGATTTTACTTTTCCTGATGTGGACACCGCAACAGAAGAGTGCTTGTATGGTCAACTTTTCGTCGATATCGTTAACGACTCACTTATGCGTGAGCGTTACAGTGTACGCTGGCGAAATGAAGATACAACAGTCACTGGACGAAGCGCTATGCTTCCTTTTAAGAATGACGGATTGCAACCATTTAGCCTAATAATTCGGGACAACTGGTGTAATACAACATTTGTCAAAGAACTCTGGTACGAATTTGATCCATTTGGAGAAGAATTATCCGTTCCCAATGTATTTACACCTAATCAAGACGGAAAGAATGACCTACTAGAGTTGCGCGGTGATCCGTGTGCTACTGGAACAGAGTTTCGTGTCCTAAATCGTTGGGGACAAACCATGTTTTATACCACCAAACCCTTTGAAGAATTTTGGGATGGTGTGTTTGAGAACCGGCCGGCATCGGAAGGCACCTATTATTACATGTTCAAAATGAAAGGTATTGAAAAGTCAGGCTCTTTACAGTTGTTCCGCTAGTCATCATCAATTTGGACTTAACAATAGGCTTTAGAACATCAACACCTGCGCAAGACCACATCCATACTAAGATTCGTTTAGATAAGCATCTCTGTGCAAATTGATGATAGCATTAAGCGAGGCAAGCTGTTTATCAAATCACCGGTTAATCAATAAGCGTTTTGTTTTAAGCAGACGATGGTGATTGTCATAAATGGCCATCACATAAACACCTTGAGAAAGCTGAGAAACATCCACTACAGTTTGTGTGGCGTTTTGTGCGCTTACTTTTTGTCCGTGAACATTCGTAATTTCAATCAATGCAGCACGCTCTGGAAGATTGTCTAAAAATACATTATCAGAAGCCGGATTGGGGTAAATCCGTATTTGTTCTCTGGCGTATTCATCATCCATATTTAAACCCTGATTTAAAATGGAAAACACCGGACTAATATTGTAAAAAATTCCGTCTTTAGCTTTAAGCATGATACGTCCACTGCTGGTTGATGCAATATCTTTTGGTAAGTAAATCATTCCTAAGCCTGTATTGGGTATGGAGCCTAAGAAGATGGGGAAACTTCTAGCATTATCAATGCTTAAGTAAACGTCAAGCGTTTTGCAGTCGATGGGAGCTGATGTCGTATTGCCAGGATCCCATTGAATGATGTTGATGGCATTGGTGAAAAATGGCGTTTGAACATTAGGGCTAATGACTTCAAAAGGCTCGTTGCCAATAACGTTAAGACTGACCGCTTCCCAAGCTATGGCTCCACCTGATGCGTGGTTGTCGCGTGCAGTTGCTCTAAACCGCAAAGTACGTTCACCAAATGTCAATCTTTCACCCAATACATTAGCGCCAAGGGCTACAGATCTAAACATAGGGAGGTAGCGCGTTCCGTCATTTTCTGGGGTGAAACTGCGATAAATGGGACCTCTGTCTTGGGTTTGTGATGGGTTAGCTGGTCCTAAATCATATTGTTCCCAAACCAATGTCCAAGGGTCATTTTCTGGGTCATTAACATCGGCAGAAAGGAAAAAAGGGGTGCCTATAGGGATGTTCACGTTTGGTATATTAGGCGTAATGATAGGAGCACTATTTCCTGTTGGCACTTTCTCTGCGCAGTTATTTCCAAAGGAGTTAAAAGCAAAATTATTGATTTGAATCAAGGAGTGGTGATGAAAATAGTCGTCCGATTGATTTTGTAAATTAGGGGCACAAATGCCAGCGTAACCCATGATGGTGGATGCACTAAGTGGCTCAAAAGCAGAGCTAGATGACCGTTGGCAGTTGTTGTTTTGTGTGTGTGTGGCTCCAAATTGATGGCCGATTTCGTGTGCAACATAATCGATATCATAGGGGTCTCCCACGGGGTTAGCCAGTCCGGTAACCCCACGCGCTTTATTGGCTGTACACACACATTGAAGAGAGGCTAACCCACCAGCTCCAGTAGAAAATGCATGACCAATGTCATAAGCATTGGAACCAATCCTGCTGTTAATGACAGACCCATTGACACTGATCATCTGTGTAGAGCTGCTGTTGTTAAATGGGTCATTCGCAGCATTTAGAAAAATTAATTGGTCATTGTCAGCCACCAATTCAAGCGTAATTCCGGCATCAACCTCATACACAGAGTTGACGCGGTTAACGGTTGTAACAATGGCAGCCAATACCGAAGATATGGTGCCACCGTGAAATTGAGAATAATTAGAGGTAGTGGCAATAGCCAAACGGTATTTGTTGATTTCGCTTTCAACCATAATATTTGATCCAGATTCGATATCGTCATACCCAAATTCATTGTCATGTTCCTCCTCTACACCACATGACCATGGGGACTTTCCTTTTACTTGCTCTCGACGATAAACCACTCTTGGCGACTCAGCTGTTGCATCTGTAGGGTCAATGTAATACCTTGTTCCACCGTCAACAATCACGGCTCTGAATCCAGTGTAAGGGTTGTAATCAAAATATAAAATTGACCCGTTTTCATCCTTGCCCTTTCCCGATAAAATTTCCGGAAACTTTGTCTTTAAGTCTGGATGCATGGTGTAGGAGGGAAGCGGTGTAAAGGTGCCAAAACCATCTTCAGACCACTGGATTTTAATGCTAGCTTCCTTGTTTTCTTGGGAAAATTGGCGAAGGATTTCAACGTCTTGCTCTTGGTGTATTGAAGAGAAAAATGTGTTGCTTTCTACCGCAACATATGTAGTAGCTATTCGTTCATTATCTGAAAATACTCGTGTAATCTGCTGTGCAACTGCGTTTGTAGTCAACAGAAGCAGACCCAACAGCAGGAAATTAGAAAACTTTTTTATACCATTCATCTTAATTACTTTTACGGCCTTAAAATTACGTCTAAACGCGAAAACTGATTAATATTTCGGGGTTTTAAATAAACACTTGTTTTTCAGTGTGTTGTGTTTTTTTGGGTTTGTTTTTTGAAGATGTGGTTGATAGTTTTAAGTCCAAATACGTAATTTTTAATTGTTTCATAATAACGGATAGTAATTTGACAAAAAATAAATTCATGAAAAAGATTTTGGTTGCCAACCGCGGAGAGATTGCACTGAGAATCATGAAAACAGCTCGTGAGATGGGCATAGCTACAGTTGCTGTTTACAGTGAAGCTGATGCAACTTCGCCGCATGTGCGATATGCCGACGAAGCGGTGTGTATTGGTCCGCCAGCTTCTGGAGAAAGCTACCTGCGAATGGATAAAATTCTTCAAGTTGCCAAAGACACAAAGGCTGATGCCATTCATCCGGGCTACGGTTTTCTCAGTGAGAATGCAACTTTTGCGGATGAAGTACAGCAAGCTGGAATAACTTTTATTGGCCCAAATGCACACTCTATGCGCACCATGGGAGACAAGTTGTCGGCGAAAGATGCCGTTGCTAATTATGATATTCCTTTGGTGCCTGGTTCTGATGGTGAGGTGACAGATCCCGATGTTGGAAGAGGTATTGCCAAGAACATAGGTTACCCGGTGCTAATTAAAGCTTCAGCGGGAGGTGGAGGTAAAGGGATGCGAATAGTTCATGACGATGCTTCTTTTGTAGAACAAATGCAGTTGGCCATAAATGAAGCCAAATCAGCCTTTGGTAACGGTGCTGTTTTTATCGAGAAATTTGTAGAAAACCCTCGCCACATTGAAATACAAGTATTGGCAGACACCCATGGTAATGTCGTACATTTATTCGAGCGCGAATGCAGCATTCAAAGACGTCACCAAAAAGTAATTGAGGAGGCCCCCTCAGCTGTATTGACGCCTGAACTTCGCCATACAATGGGAGAAGCGGCTGTAAAAGTGGCTAAAGCTTGTGATTATATTGGTGCAGGTACGGTTGAGTTTTTGGTGGACAAGCACTTGAATTTTTATTTCCTCGAGATGAATACCCGCTTACAGGTAGAGCATCCCGTTACCGAACTCATTACCGGATTGGATCTTGTTAGAGAGCAAATACGCGTAGCTAGAGGAGAATTGTTGGGCTATGAACAAGAGGACATCCGCATGTTGGGTCACGCTATAGAAGCCCGCGTATATGCGGAAGATCCCAGAGAAAACTTTATGCCTTCTACTGGAAAACTTCAAGTGTACCGCTTGCCTAACGGGCCAGGTATACGCGTTGACGATGGTTTTGAAGAAGGGATGCAAGTGCCCATTTTTTATGATCCCATGTTGAGTAAGCTCATTGTATACGCACAAAACCGCGAACAAGCTATGGATAGAATGATTCGTGCGTGTAAAGAGTATGAAATTCACGGTATCCAACACACATTGCCTTTTGTGTCTTATGTCATGAAACACGAAGCTTTTCGCAGTGGACGTTTTGACACGAATTTTGTTAAAGATTGTTTTACTCCCGATGATTTGAATGTTGTTTCTGATGACTTGGCCAATGATGCTTCTGCAATAGTGGCACATTTGTTGGAAAATCAAGAAGCATCAGCAACCATTAAAGCCGCAAGCAATGATTCAGGTCTTTGGAAAATTAATCGTCGTCGTTAGCATACTCATGCCATCGTTGACTTTCGCACAAAGCGAAGACAGCATTTTTTCCTATCAGCAAAAAAATCGCCGTGATTTATCGCGTGGATTGGTCATTGACGGTGATACCATATCGCTGGAGATACTGGATGAAGTTCTGTTGTTTGACGAACCTTCTTTTAACAGTGCTGAAGCCCGAAGACGTTATGAAATTCTCAAGCGAAAAGTCATTAAGGTCTATCCATATGCCGTTATTGCTGGTGATAAACTAGATTCTTTGAATTTTGCTCTTTCGCTCATTACCAAAAAGAAACAAAGAAAACGATATATTAAAGATTTCCAAGCTTATTTGGAAGATGAGTTTTCCGATCAGCTCAAGCGTTTAACGCGCTCTGAGGGTCAAATTCTCAATAAACTTATCTACAGAGAAACAGGGCGCTCAACCTACCAGTTGATAAAAGACCACCGCAGTTTTATGAAGGCCTTTTGGTACAATACGATGGCTAATTTTTATGATATTAGTCTTAAGCGACCTTATCAACCCGACCAGGATGATGAAGATGAGCTCATAGAGATGATACTTAATAAAGCGTTTCTTGAGGGTAAATTAATAGAAAGAGAACCAAAGGTTTTCTCAAAAGACGATTTTCCAGAACTTACACGCTAAACTCTGAAAACTAAATGACCCACATCGATTGGATTGTACTGGGCGTAACGCTGTTGTTTATTGTTTTTTACGGGGCTTATAAAAACATGCGCGTGCGCAGTGAAGGTGGGTTTCTCAGAGGTAAAGATCAAAGTTGGTTTACCATGGGGGTTTCCGTAATGGCCACCCAGGCCAGTGCCATTACGTTTTTAAGTGCGCCAGGCTTGGGTTATGAATCTGGTTTACGGTTTGTTCAGTTTTACTTTGGTCTGCCCCTTGCCATCATCATCGTATGTGCATTTTTTGTGCCTATGTATTATAAACTCAATGTGTATACAGCTTATGAGTTTTTAGAAAAGCGCTTCGATGTTAGAGTGCGATTGTTTACGGCATTTTTATTTTTGGTGCAAAGGGGACTTGCTGCTGGAATAACCATTTTTGCTCCAGCCCTTATCCTAAGCACCATTCTTGGATGGAGATTAGAACTTACGTGTATTGCTGTTGGTCTGTTGGTTATCATTTATACCGTATCTGGGGGAACTAAAGCGGTGAGTATGACCCAAAAATGGCAAATGGGCATCATTATGCTCGGTCTTGTTTTTTCCTTTGTTTTATTGTGGGGTGATATTTCAAACCATTTGAGTTTTAAAGACACCATTCACTTTGCCGGTACCCTCGATAAAATGAAAGCCATTGATTTTTCCTGGGATTTAAGTGAGCGTTATACCGTTTGGAGTGGGTTAACAGGAGGGTTCTTTTTGGCACTGTCTTACTTTGGCACCGACCAGAGTCAAGTTCAGCGTTATCTCGGTGGTAAAAGCATTGCAGAAAGTAGAGCAGGATTGCTGTTTAATGCCGTGTTGAAAATTCCTATGCAGTTTTTTATACTCTTTATAGGTGTATTGGTGTTTGTGTTTTTTACCATTGAAAAACCGCCATTGCACTTTAATCAAACTGCTGTTGAGTTATTGTCAGATTCAGCGGCTCAGGAAGTTCGCCTAAGGGAAGTGAAGTTTGAGCGTATCCACAATGACATTCAAAGAAACCGCATCTGGTGGACGGATCCAGCCATGAGGGAAAGCATCGCGCCCCAATTGGCGTTTTACATCAAGCAAGAGCAAGTATTGCGGAATGAAGTTAAAGCCATTATCGCTAGTGAGCAAGAAGAAGCCAAAGACACCAATTATGTCTTCTTGTATTTTGTTTTAAATCATTTGCCCATTGGCGTTGTTGGACTCATCATTGCAATGATCTTAAGTGCCGCAATGAGTAGTACTGCAGGCGAGCTAAATGCGCTAACCACTACAACGGCTGTGGACTTTTATCAGCGCTTGGGTAAAAAAGAAGCCACATTAAAAGTGTCAAGATTAATGACCGCTGGCTGGGGTTTACTTGCTATTGTATTTGCCATGCTGGCCAATTTATTCGACAATCTTATTGAAATGGTAAACCTCTTGGGAAGCCTGTTTTACGGAACCATTCTAGGGGTGTTTATTGTGGCATTTGTTTTTAAGAGAGTCAAAGGCTTTTGCGTGTTTCCTGCAGCTGTTGCCTCACAAGTGGCTGTATTGACGTTACACTTTTGGCAAAGTGCCGGAGGACCGCAAATCGGGTATCTTTGGTACAATCTTGTGGGTTGTTTATTGGTAGTGGTTTTGTCCTTTGTGTGTCACTTATTCATTCGACCAAATAAATAATGGATCAATCATTGACAATTGTTTTAATAACCACAGTGGCCATTCTGTTTGTGGTACAATTGATTTACATCATTCGATTTTTGCGTTTTAAGTCGTTGACGTTTAAAAATGATGAAGTATTGCCCCCTATATCAGTAGTGGTTGTAGGTAGAAATGAGGCCAAAAATTGGAAGATGCTCATTCCTGCTTTACTATCTCAATCACACCATACATTTGAAGTTGTAGCTGTAAGTGATCGTTCTTCTGATGAAAGTGTTGATGTGATATCTCAGTTCATGCTCGAGGATACACGTATACGCTTGGTCGATGTAGAGGTCAACGAAGCTTTTGTGAGTGGAAAAAAGTATGCATTGACTTTGGGAATTAAAGCAGCTCGATACGAGCATCTTTTGTTTATAGATACCGATTGTTTACCTGCAGACGAGCATTGGATTAGAGAAATGGCCAAAGGCTTTAGCAAAGGAGATATCGTTTTGGGATTTGGCGATTACCAACGATTGTCAGGGTTTTTAAACCGGTTAATCCGTTGGGAAACCTTACATACCGCTATGATGTATTTCTCAGCAGCATCTTCAGGAAAAGCTTATATGGGAATAGGTCGTAATCTTGCATATACCAAGTCTTTGTTTTTTGCCGTCAAAGGTTTTTACGAGCACATGCACTTACCTATGGGCGACGATGACTTATTTGTGAACAAATCAGCAAGATTAGCGCGAACGGCGTGGGTAACCACCACCAAAACCATTAGTGAGCCCAAGAGAACTTGGCGTGCATGGTGGAAGCAAAAACGCCGACACATGGCATCATCTTCCTTGTACCGTAAGCACACAAAATTATACCTTGCCACATACGCAATGAGCAAAGTGTTTTTATACATTGGATTATTGATGCTAATGCTTACTGAATTAATACCGGTTGCTGTCATTATGCTCTTTTTGTACATAGGTATGATTTCGTTGAGCATGTGGCACGTTGGCAATCATTGGAAAGTGGGGGTTACGGCGCTATTCTCCTTCATTATAGATCCCCTTCTTGTTGTGCTGCAAGGCGTCCTCATGCTACAAAACTATTTCACTTCACCACCAAAGACATGGAAGTAAAAATCATTGATTATTTAACAGACACGTTTCTGTTAAGCGATTTACAGCGACAACAATTTGAAGCGCTGCCAGAGCTATACAGGCACTGGAACGAGCAAATCAACGTTATTAGTCGCAAAGATATTGACAACTTGATGGAGCGACACGTCATGCACGCCTTAGCCATTGCAATGGTGATAGATTTTCCAGACGGTAGTCGAGTAATGGACATTGGAACAGGAGGAGGATTTCCCGGAATTCCATTGGCGATTTTATTTCCCCAAGTACAGTTTCATTTGGTGGATTCCATAGGGAAGAAGCTTAAAGTTGTAGAGGCTATTGCTGAAGAGATAGGCTTGAGTAACGTAACTACCGAGCACAACCGCGCCGAAAAAGTTCAAAAAAAGTTTCACTACATCGTTAGCCGTGCCGTGACTAATTTTACAGATTTTGAACGTTGGACCCGTGGGAAGATAGAAAAGGGAAGGATGCATCCGCGCTTTGCTAATGGCATTTTTTACCTTAAGGGCGGTGATCTAAGACAAGAGTTACAACCTTTTAAAAAGCGCACCAAGTTATACCCCATATCAAAGTATTTTAATCGTCCGTTTTTTGAAGAGAAATATGTGGTTTATTATTTCTAGTTAATCGTTCTTAGTTTTGACGATGACGATGACGATGACGATGACGATAACGATAACGATGACGATGACGATGACTCAGTGATAGGTTAACGTACTGATAGCAACGATTGATTTATTAACGGGCCCTTTACAACTACGTCTATTTATGTACTTATCCTTCGTAAAGTCTTAGTCTTAGTTTGACAAAGACGATGACGAAGACGATGACTCAGTGGTGGGTTAACGTACTGATAGTGCTGGTTGATTTTACAGGCAAGCCAATATAACTAAGCCTAATTATGTACTTACCCTTCGTAAGTCTTAGTCTTAGTCTTTGTCTTTTCAAAACACACACCACTATTAACCATTTTTCCTCTATTTTTGTACTATGAGTAATAAGAACCGCAGACATACCAAGACACAGCAGATGGTGTTGGAATATTTTGAGCAGACGGATGGTGCAGTATCTCATGAAATGGTCGAGAAGTCGCTGGGGAATCAGATGAATCGCGTAACCATTTACCGCATACTCAATCGTTTTGAGGAAGATGGTGTTGTTCATAAGATTGTTGGTGATGATGGCGTATCTTATTATGCGCGATGTGAAAATTCATGCGATCACGATCACCATCGCGATAATCATGTTCACTTTCGTTGTGAGAAGTGCAACAGCATCAGTTGTTTGGAACAAACCATTTCTGTAGACTTACCCGAAAATTTTCAGATGACGAATATGAACTTCCTTGTAACGGGCGTTTGTGCGTTGTGTGCTAAAGATTAAAAAAACATCAAATTTTTTTATAAACTATTAAAATTTAGGCTTCTGAAATTTTTATTTATTATAAGTTTCTGGTTTACAGTATGCGGAATTCTTTTCTAGATTCTTTTAGCAGTTAAGGGGGTGTTTAATCAAAAAATTTTGGTACATTTGACTCGAAAACAACCACTCCACTATTATGTCAGACGATGAAGACTCCTCTTATGGCTTAAAAATCAACTCTATAGGCGATGCCGTTCCAGCTTCATCAGCCATCCTTTCAGATGCGTTGTCTTGTTCTCCAGAGTTAATTAGCCGTGCTGTTTACACAGCGCCATCACAGCTGTTTACATCACTTGATCTGCAAACTGCGCAAAAGGCTCATGAAGTCTTATCGAAGTTGGGATTTGATGTTGACATTACTCAAGGTGTATCGGTAGATGAAAGTAAAAAAATATTATTTGATGTTGCAATTTTTCTATCTTCTCCTTTAGATTTAACAAAGGTTGTAAATGAGCTTGCCGCTTTTTTAGGTTTACAAAAAGCACAAGTGCAAAACATGTTGATGGCTTTTCCTCCTTTGGTTTTAGGACGAGTTACTCAAAGTACAGTAGACGCTCTGTCTAAACGAATTCCCGAAGCTCATGTTGCTGCCTTTATCCCTCATGAAGGCAGTTATACCGCCAGATTGATCAATGTTCAAAAGACTAAACTAAGCGATCTTTATGCTCAGCAAAGTATTCAGATTGATGATGATGTTTTTTTGGATGGGTTAACCTTTGAACAAACAAAAGAAATATGGAGACAATTCTCGAATCAATGTCAAGTGGTTCACCGTTCCCTTCTTCGTGCTAAGCTTTTGGTTTTGAACGTTGATCGTACAAATCCAAAAGCAATTGATTATTTGGTAAACCACGTAGGAATGCCTGAGGATTTCGCAAATGATATCCATTCCTATTTGCCATTACAACTCTTTGAGCCAAGACTTCTGTCCAATTTAAAGGACGAAGAATATCAATTGCAAATGGCAGGGATAGAGTATGAATTGATACCCCTATGGGAAGATTTGTCCAATTTGCACCTCATATCGATTAATCAAAATAAAATTGAGGCCATCAAAAAAATACTCCACTCTTTTTTTGAAGGTGAGGTTACTATTGATGCCAATAAACCAAATGACCTACAGCCGCTTCACGTTTTTTCAGAAAAGCCTACACTACTTAATTATTTCGCCGAGGAGCTTTTGTCTGAACATGGTTGCGATGTCATCGTCGAGCCGTGCCTGAAACTTAAAATAAATCATTTAAAATATTTAGACGTCCATGAAAACACCGTTTAACAACAAACTGCATTTAGGCATTGCTGAAAAAGGAAAGATGCTTACACTTGAAGGTAATTTTTCGCTTGCGCTACATTACTTTCGAGAGGCAATAAGGCTTTGTACTGAAAGTGAAGGTGCAGATGTTTTTTTTCAGCATTACAGTCAATGCGTTATGGAAGTACTAGAGCGCATGAATTCTCACGATGAAGTTTTGGATTACTGTGATAAAGTTGTCCATCATTTAGATGTAAAAGCCAATTCAGATTTCTCTAATAAACTGTTGGCCTCAACTTTAGAAAGAGCCGGAGTGCAGTGTCTTTTTTTGGGCGATAAAGACAGTGCTCGGGTATATTTTGATTCTGCGCAGAAAAGAAT
>JAIUMB010000014.1 GCA_022565745.1 Cryomorphaceae bacterium
ACCGTTACATATTAAAGTCTTTCCTCAGGCCATTTACCATCACATTCCTTGTGATGGTTTTTTTTCTATTGATGCAGTTTGTTTGGAAATACGTCGACGACTTAGTGGGCAAAGGGGTTGAGTGGTATTACATTTTGGAAATGCTGCTCTACATCTCGGCCACTACCGTTCCCTTAGCCTTGCCCATTGCCGTGCTGCTCTCCAGTCTGATGACCTTTGGTTCATTTGGCGAACACAATGAATTGGCAGCCATTCGCGCCAGTGGCATTTCCCTTCTGAGAATGTTTCGCGTTTTGGTAGTCGCGGTCACGATCATCTCCATTAGCGGATTTTTATTTGCCAATTACATCATGCCCGTCTCCCAGTTTAAAGGCAAATCACTTCTCCGAAACATCAGCAAAATGAAACCGGCACTAAACATTCGTCCGGGTATTTTTTACGATGGCATCGAAGGGTACAGCATTAAAATTGCAGAGAAATTTGGTCCAGACAACAACCAGTTGAGAAACATTATTATTTACGACCACACCGACAACCTCGGCAACATCAAAGTCACCACCGCATCGGAAGGCGTTATGGAACTTACGCCCGACAATCGATTTATGATTATTGAGCTAACAAACGGGCAAACCTATGAAGAGCATCAACCGACCAAAAAAGAGGACAAAGAGCGTAAGCCTTTCTCTTCGACTAGATTTGAATACGCTGTTATTCGCTTCAATCTAGAAGACTTCAAGTCAGAAGATTTGCGGCAGGAAACACGCAAAGACTTTAACATGCTCAACAATGCACAATTGATGTTGGCTGTAGATTCATTGCGATTGGTATTAACCGATCAAAGAAGCCATTTTCACCAAACCATGGCTGAGCGATATGGTTACATACTCGATACCGCTGCTCGCCCACCTACATTCAAAGATACCGTAATTGACATACAAGCTGATATTTTAGCCAACTTCAGTGAACGCAAACAAAAAATGGTGACCGAAAATGCGCTGCGAATTGCCCGTAGTAATCGATCTTATTATGACCAGGCAAAGACCAATTACCATTGGCGTGAGCGAACCATTGCGCGTCATAAGCTCGAGTGGCACAAAAAGATATCCTTGTCATTTGCCTGTTTGGTCATGTTTTTTATTGGTGCTCCCTTAGGTGCTATTATACGCAAAGGCGGTATGGGCATGCCTGTGGTCATCTCGGTGGTCGTTTTTATTTTGTTTTATGTGATGGCAACAGCCTTTGAAAAAATGGGACGTGAGCTCACCTGGGATCCCATCTCTGCATCCTGGCTCCCACCACTGTTATTCCTACCCATAGGACTTATACTGACCTATAAAACCGCCAACGACGCCGAATTTATGGGTATGGAATTTTGGTCGAAGCTGTGGCGTAAAATCACTTTTCGTAAAAAAAATTCATGAAGGTTCTCATCATCGCCAACAAATACCCCTTTCCGCCTCGTGATGGCAGCAGCATTGCCATACTGAGTAGTCTGCGCATGTGGCAAAGAATGGGATATGAAGTGTCGCTCTTTGCTCTCAACCCCAAAAAGAGTGAAGTCCCTGCTGATGTGTTGCCCGCAGACCTATCGGAAAAAACATTTACCCATACCTTTTCCATCAACACCGACGTCACCCCACTGGGGGCGGCCAAGAATTTGGTTGGCAAAAGGCCGTATCACATCAGTCGATTCCTCAACCCCGATATTGCCGATGCGCTAAAGCAATTGACAACGGAAAAGAATTATGATTTTGTGCAATGGGAAGGGCCGTTTATGGGAGAATACCTGCCTTTTGTCCAAGGGCAAGCGCAACACATCATGCGCGCGCACAACATCGAGCACCGCATATGGCTCAGGGTAGCTAAGCACACCAAAAATCCGATCATCAAACGTTATCTGCGTTTACAAGCCAACCGATTGATGCGGTTTGAAGATCAATTCACCAGAAAAATGAACGCAGTACTTCCCATCACCGATGTCGATGCGCAGTACTTCAAAAAAAAGTTTCCACACATTCCTTGTCATGTAGTCCTTCCCGGTGTTGACGTCGAGCAGTATCCCCGTTGGAAAGATGGCGGCAATACTGCTGTTTCACTGGCCAGTTTTGACTGGGAGCCCAACCGCGAAGGTATGGAGTGGTTTATCAACGAAGTAAAACCATTACTCAGCGTCGACGTGAAAGGCCAAATTGGTGGAAGACAAATGCCCGCTCATTGGACGTCAACAGGAAACTGGGATGTTATCGGTGATGTAGACAATGCCCACGACTTTTTATTAAATGGCCGATTGCAGTTTATCCCTCTTTTAAGCGGCAGTGGCATTCGCATAAAAATCGTGGAGGCCATGAGCATGGGCATGCCAGTGGTAGCCACCGAGATCGCCGCCGAAGGAAGTGGTCTTACGCCCGGTGTACACTACCTCGAAGGGAATAAAGCAGAATCCTTTGCCGAGGCGGTCAATGCACTGTACAATAACCCTCAGGAACGCCAAAGGCTGTCGGAAAACGCCATTTCTTTCGCCCAAACCCATTACAATCTAAACACCATAGCAGAAGAGCTGTTAAGGTTTACAAAACAATTATAAGCGCTCTGCGTGCGTTTCTGTAAAAACATTACTTTTGTGTACTTAATGACTGTCCTATGATCACACACATATTTCGGATTTTTGTTGGCGGCCTCTTTATTTTCTCAGGCTTGGTCAAACTCAACGACCCTATGGGCATGGCCTTTAAGCTACACGACTACTTTGCGCCCGATGTGCTCAACCTTCCCTTTTTGGTGCCCATTGCGCTTCCATTGGCCGTAGTTATCGTCATAGCAGAAGTATTGCTTGGAGTGGCCTTACTGATTGGATTTAAACCCAAGTTGACCATCGGCTTGCTATTGGCCATGATTGTCTTTTTCACATTTCTGACCTTTTACTCGGCCTGGTTTGACAAAGTTACCGACTGCGGATGCTTTGGTGATGCCATTCCGCTTACCCCTTGGCAGTCGTTTACCAAAGACATAATTTTACTCGTACTCATACTGTGGCTTTTGCGTTTTCGCAACGACGTCAAGCCTTTGTTTTCAAACAAAGTAGGCGCATTGATTATGGGCCTTACCCTCTTAGTCAATGCGGGTATTGCGCGCCACGTACTGCGCCACTTACCCTTCATCGACTTTCGTCCATATGCCATAGGCAAGAGCATTCCCGAAGGCATGAAGTCTGCTGAAGAACTTGGCCTGGAGCCGCCCAAGCACGTCACCGTTTACACATTGGTCAACAGCGACACCGGCGAAGAAAAAGTCGTAGACTCGGATGTATACGTCAGCGAACGTTGGTGGGAAAAAGAAGGCTGGGAAATAGACAGCGACCGCACCACCTCGAAAAAAGTGAGAGACGGTTACGAGCCACCCATTCACGATTTTGTGATTGATTTAGAAGGCGAAGACATTACCGACGGGGTGTTAAGCATGGATAAAGTGGTTTTGGTGATTTCGTACGATATGGAAAAAAGTCACGGTAAGCTTTACCCCAGCGTAAACCGCTTTATTGCCGAGGCCGAAAGTGCCGGAGTAACGGCCTTAGGTATTACCGCGACTTCAGCTTCAAAGGTTGAGGTGCTTCGCCACGAATACCAGATACCCATACCATTTGCCACTGCCGACCAGACCACACTGAAGACCATTGTACGTGCCAATCCCGGCGTGGTGGTCCTTGAGCGCGGCGTGGTTGTTGGCAAGTGGAATCCCCGCGATTTGCCTGAGGGATACTTTCAATAAATCTACAAAAACCAGTTGACCAGCGTGAAGCAAGCCGCATACACATTGACCATACTATTGGGCGTTGTTACGTTGGTGTTCTTTTTGTTTACTGTACTCCCTGGCGACCCGGCCCGTATGATGCTGGATCAGCGTGAAGATGAAGAAACCTTAGATGCCGTGAGGAAAATTCACGGATTTGACTTACCGCTGAGTCAGCAATACCTGTGGTTTGTCAATGACTTACTCCCCATCTCATATCACCGAAAAGACGATATGCACGTAAGCAATGTAGACAACCGCTCGGTGATTTTCAATCTATTTAGCAATGACAATGGTGCTTTCGTGGTTAAATGGCCCTATTTACGCGAGAGTTTTCAAATGCAAGGCATGCGAGTTAACAGCATCATCATGCGTGTGCTTCCCAACACCGCACTGTTGGCGATTAGCGCTATGCTCATTGCCTTACTACTGGGCATTGTTTTAGGCGTCATCAGCTCCATGAAGCCCGGCAGTTGGCTCGACACCTCATTGGCCTTTTTCAGCACCTTAGGCATGTCTATACCGTCGTTTTTATCGGCCATCATAGCTGCGTATTTATTTGGGTATTTATGGGCAGAATTCACTGGATTACCCATGAGTGGAAATTTGGTGGAGTGGGATGATTTTGGAGAAGAACGGCACATCGCTTGGAGAAATTTAGTGCTTCCGGCACTTACCTTGGGCATTCGTCCCTTGGCCGTAATTACGCAGCTTACCCGTTCGAGCATGTTGGAAGTGTGGTCACAGGATTACATGCGTACAGCGAGAGCGAAGGGCTTAAACACCTTTCAATTGGTGTATAGGCATGCTTTGCCCAATGCACTTAATCCGGTAATCACATCTGCATCAGGCTGGTTGGCCTCGATGCTGGCCGGTGCTGTATTTGTAGAGTATATCTTTGGGTGGAATGGACTGGGTAAACTAATCGTAGATGCTCTCAATAATTTAGACTTACCGGTGGTTATGGGGTGTGTTTTGGTCATTGCCATCACTTTCGTAGTGATTAACTTTGCAGTCGATTTACTACATGCTTGGATGGACCCAAGAATCAAACACGAATAATAAATAAACACATGCCTACTACGCGCACACCAATTATTGCTGGTAACTGGAAGATGAACTCAGGAATCAAAGAGGGTATTCAACGTTGCCAAGAGATTGTCAAACACCTACCAGAAACCCAAGCAGAGGTGGTGGTTTGTCCACCTTTCCCCCACTTATATCCCCTATCTGAAGTGTTAAAAAACACCAATGTCATGTTGGGTGCACAAACCGTCCACAAAAAAGCATCCGGTGCATACACGGGAGATGTAGGCGCGTTTATGGTGGTAGAAGCAGGCGCTAGATGGGTCATTATTGGTCACAGCGAGCGTCGTCAATATTACGGGGAAACCGGCGCGGATATTCGCGAAAAGATTTTATTGGCACAAAACAATGGTCTCACGGTCATCTTCTGTGTGGGTGAGCGCTTAGAAGAGCGCGAAAGCAATGTCTATTTAGACGTCATCACACGACAAATGAATGAAGTTTTAGACCCATCCATTAATTTTGATCAACTGGTGATTGCCTACGAACCCGTATGGTCTATTGGCACAGGAAAAACAGCCAGTCCGGAACAAGCCAATGAAGTTCACATGCACATTCGTCAATGCATCAACAACATCAATGGCGACAAAACCACTGGTGAAAAGATTCGTGTGATATACGGCGGTTCGATGAAGCCCGAAAACGCTGCGGAGCTTTTGGCTCAATCAGACATTGACGGCGGTTTGATTGGCGGTGCATCACTTGATGCCAAAGACTTTTGCCGCATTATTTCTCACGCCAACTAAGGGCAGGGCATAAAGCCCTTAGTTTTTGGGGAGGGTTACAATAAATGATGTCCCTTGTTCTTTATTAGAAGTAAGTGATATGGCACCGTTCATTTCCCTTACGGCTTCTTTTACAATGTACAACCCTAGTCCGGTACCATAAACTTTATGTGTACCCCGGAAAAACATTTTAAATATTTTAGATTGCACCTCTTCTTCAATCCCCATACCATTATCGGTAACACTAACCGTTAATACGTCATTTTCTACCTTAACAGATATATTGATGATTAATTCAACATTCTCTCTCTTGAAGTTGACGGCGTTAGACAATAAATTGTTGAGGATAATACGCAGTCGAAAATCGTCTAGCGACCACTCTAACTGTTCATCAATATCGATGTTGATGTTGGCTTTATGAAGCGTAATGGTTGCCCTTAAGGAATCGAGGACCTCATCAATAACCTCCTTAACATTGACTTTATTGAGCGTTGTTTCAAAGCGATTGTTTCGATAGTAGTTCAAAATGTTCTTTATGTAACCATCAATGCGCAACAAGCTTTCCTTGATGATTTCAAAATACTCCAACGACAGCTTATCGTTGATTTCCATTTCAGCTACATTTACAATACCTAAAGAAGTGGCAATGGGTGCTCTTAAATCGTGTGATGTACTGTAGATAAATCGATTGAGTTCTTCATTGGTACGTTGAAGACTCTCCATTTTTGCCTTGAGATTGAGTCGAGTTCGGTAGAGTTCAGCGCCATTTTCAATGGCAAATCTGATATCGTCTTCATTCCAGGGTTTGGTTAAATAGCGGTATACATGCCCTTTGTTTATGGCCTCTACCACATTTTCTATATCTGCATAACCCGTAAGAAGAATGCGAATAACCTCGGGATGGGTTTCTCTAATGCGCTGGAAAAACTCAACACCCGTCATCTCTGGCATTCTTTGATCGGAAAATACTATTTGCGGATGTTCTTCTTCTAATAGCTTAAAAGCCTCATCAGGTGTTTCCGCAACGAGCACATGATAGTCGCGCCTCAATGCAGCTTTAAACGAACGAAGGTTGTTGACTTCGTCGTCTAAGTACAAAACGCAAATCCTATCCTCTTTCAATCTGACTGTGGATTAATGATTAATGGCAAAGATACAGTTATTTCTGTTCCAACTCCAGGTGACGAATCTATTCTAAATTGTCCTTTGTGTGCTTGTATGATTTTGAAAACGATTGACATACCTAGTCCTGTACCTTTTCCAACATCTTTTGTAGTAAAAAACGGGTCGAATATTTTTTGCTTCACCTCTTCCGACATTCCAATGCCGTTGTCCCTAATAAGAATCTGCAGGTTTTCACCTGTGTTCAATGTTTTAATCCAAATTTTGGGTTGATGCTTGATGTCTTCTTCAACTCTTGAGTTTACAGCATCTATGGCATTAGAAAACAAATTCATAAAGACCTGATTAAGCTTGCCTGGATAGCATTCAATCACATTATCTGTATCGTATTCTTCAATAATATCAATTATCCCTTTGGTTTTATTGTTCAACAAAACCAGTGTCGATTTAATTCCTTCACTCACATCAGCTTGTTTGGCATCCTCTTCATCTAAGCGGCTAAATGAGCGCAGTCCAACTACGATTTGAGAGGTGCGTCTCGCGCCTTCTTCTATGCCATCTATAAGCTCATTGATTTCATCCACTACAAACTGATAATCTATTTTTTCCTTTTCTTCATTGAACTTATTCAGAAGCTCTGGGACTTCTTCGAGAATGTCTTCTGCTCGCTTCTGAAGAGCAAATATATCTTTAATATCCAGCTTAAGTGGCTTTAAATTGTTAATCACAAAATTAATGGGATTGTTGATTTCGTGAGCAATACCGGCTGTAAGCTGTCCTAAAGATGCCATTTTCTCTTGCTCCACCATTTGTGTCTGGGTTTCTTTTAATGCAGACACCGTTTCCTCCATGGTTCTATTGGCTCTAATTAAATCTTGTGTACGCTCTCTTACTCTGTTTTCCAAGAGAATGTTTTGCTCACGTATAATGCGCTCATTTTCCAAAGAAATATCTAGAGCAATTTCTTGCGTTCTATCCTTTTCTTTTTGGAGAATTTTAATGCGATCCGCAAGTGCAAAAGACAAGAGCAATACCTCACTGGCTACCCCAATCTGCACCATGTGGTTGGTGATGAATGAATATGGCAGCACGCCAAAATTACGCAGGGTGAATATGGTAAGTCCAACGAGAAAAACCGACCATGCCGCGAGAAAAAAATAAGCAGGCCGATATCTCTTTCTGGCAACAGCAACCGAAATCACGAACCCATACAAGGCTAAGAACAAGGCAAGGATATCAAAGTAAGAGGTAAGACGCGACGATAAATGAAAGAAGGTGACAATGATTAAAATCAGGTAAATCGTTTGAAAGAATCGCAAAGGCCAATAAAAAATGGGGGCATAAAACCGTATACGCAAAAAATGAATGGCAAAAGAAATGGCAAAAACACCTGACAGGGCGGTGCTTATAAGCAAAAACCGATTGGCAAAAATGGGCGATTCTGGAAACAATACTCTACTGTGAAAACCATTTAAAGACGCGTGTGAAAACAATATAAACAGCAAGTATAAGATATAAAAGGCGTATGCTTTTTCTTTTACCGTGAAAAACAAAAATGTATTGTAAAACAGAAGCGCTATGATAATGCCGAAAAAGGCGCCGAAAAACAAGTCAATGGCCGACAACTGTTTTAATAAACTGGCATTGTCGAGGGTTCGAACAGGTATTAATAAATGATCGTGTGAAGCCACGTTCATGTAGACTGTTTTGGCTTCTTTAGGAAGATTAAAAACAAACAACTGATTGGGATATAATCGCATGCTAAAAGGAATCATATCGCCGGTGTGTATAATCCTCAGCACTTCATTGCTTTCATCAAGCACATATGTAGATACTTTATCAAGCAAGGGGTATTCCAATAGAATCACCTCATCTAGTGGTTGCCCATCAATTTTAATCCAAAATGAACTTGAGGACAACCCTAAATTGAGCACAGACAAGGTAGAAGGGGTAAAGGAATCTACAGGAAAAGACATAACGTCTTCCAATTGGTAGCCTTTATCTTCAATATAAAGCAAGGGAAGGTGTTGATTTGTCGCAAAAGAAAACAGTGGCATGACGTACAGCAGCAAAGCCGTTATTGCTTGAAGCGCTAAACGTCCTGTTGTGTAGCGGATCAGTCTTGGCATATGCAAATAAGTGCCTTTGAACGGTAATTCTAATATCATGTATGTTGTAAACAACAGTTTATCATTCTGTGAGTAATACCTTCCACAAAGACTGTGTTGTATATGTTTCACATAAAAGTCATTGCGAAAAGCAGAAAATCATTCACCTTCATACTTTTAAGAAGGTCAACAATCTCTATTCGACAAATATATACTAAATCAGCTATTAAAAAAGAGAAACATTAACATTCCTTTGGTGTAGGTGCACTCTGCTTTAATGAGGATGATAGAGCACTCCCGCTGAGTGGTCTTTGCGAACGCCAGTCACATCAGAGAGCACATTATTTTCATTCATAAACCGCAAATACCCCAAATAGGCAAAGACAATTGCCTCTTTGTAATCCACAATTCGCTTATCAGGTACCACAAAGCGAGCCGGGCACTTGTCATGAAGCACCTCCATTAAATAACGGTTGTGCGCGCCACCACCACTTACCAAAATCGCGTGTGCCTGATCTGGAATTTGCCGTACCATAATATTTGAAAAGACCTCTACGGATGTGTGCAGCGCGTCAATCGTTGGAATATTCTCAAACAACGGCAAAATATGGGCTTCAACCCATTCTCTACCTAAGGATTTTGGGGGCTTTTGATGAAAATAATCAAATGCTTCTATCTTTTTTGCCAACTCTGGAAGGAATGTGCCTTTACGTGCCAATTGGCCATCTTGATCATAAGCCAAACCTTCGCGCCTACTCAGGGCGTTTAAAACCATGTTACAGGGCGATAAATCCCACGCCAATGCGCGCGTCCCTTTTCTCGTGGTTAAATTAGACATGCCGCCAAGGTTTAGCCAAGCATCGTATTCTGGAAACAAATCTAAATCTCCCCTTGGTACCAAAGGCGCACCTTGTCCACCCATCAACACATCGGCTCTTCGAAAATCACTAACCACCGTCAAGTGCGACGCAATGGATAAGGCCTGACCATGTCCTATTTGCAAGGTTATGCGCCGTTGTGGTTGGTGAAATACAGTATGACCGTGAGAAGACACCAAGTCAATATGACCGTGTTGCTCGGAGAATGCTTTGACTTGTTCACCCAGCCAATGGCCGTACGATAAGTCTAAGGCGGTTAATTCTAATCCAGATAGCTGATGGGCATTGGACAATAAGCCGATCCATTCGGGCGAATAAGAAATGTGATGCGTGGCAATTGTGGTCCACTTTTGCCCAGAAAACGCCACCAAAGCCATGTCGAGTCCGTCGAGTGAGGTACCCGACATCAGTCCTAAAACCCGCATGCTATGCCGACCCAAGGTTTTCGTATTTGTCTCTGTTGGTAGGATCAATCTTCTCGAGCATCTCTCTCAATGGCACGGTATTAACCGGCTCTCCATCGCTAAAAATCCTGATGATTTCTTGTCGCTTAGCATCTAAAAACATTTGCAGCAAAATACCGGTAGGACGACGCTTATGGACCTCTTCAATCGAGATAACGGCGTTCATAATGGCTTCTTTGGCTTGGCGGTGTTTGCTTTTATCATACATCAAGTCAAGTCCTTCGCGATGATAAGTATACAGCGATTCAAGCAGAGGTTGATTGATGGCGTTGTTGAGGTTTTCAGATATCCAGAATCGATTGCGCTGCCCAATACCCTCTCCATCTCGCCAACCTTTGTGCTGTCGCTCTCCTTGCATAAAGTTGACGATATCTTCAGCTTTAGAATAGTACTTTGCCCCTGAACCCTTTTCAAACGAATCGGCATCTAAACCTAGAATCACGTAGAGGTAAAAGGCAACCAACGACACCAAGTTGGGGTTTGATGTATTGGGATTAAACTCCATTAATTCATACTCAATGTAGTTGAAAGTGACGTCTTGATCGCGATGATTGAGCAAGGTACTCAAGTAAGTTGTGTTGTAAACAGGACGTGCAGACTGGATTTGCAGAGATCCGCCAAACACATCTTGACCAATTTGTTTATCGATGATCAAAACAAAATTCACATCAATACGCTCATCCATATCGTAGGTATCACCTGTCCACTTGGTATTGTTGATGAGTTCAAACAAAGACGTCTCCAATGTCTTAAATATCTGTACGTCTTGTCTTTGAATTTGATCGTGATTAACGGTAACCTGTGCGTTAAACTCTTGAGCCAACGCCAAATTAGTGGCCATACCCAAAAGGAAAACGGCAATTAATCGATGTGCTCTATGAAATACGCCCATAAGTCTGTTGCCAATAATGATTTGTCTTTAAGTGGAAAATGAATTTCCTCTTTATCTTCACTCAAAATCCATACCTCATTTGTATCGTGCGCAAAACCGGTATGTTCTCCACTTACATTACAAACGATAAAATCGGCGTTTTTCGTATGTAATTTTTTCCGTGCGTTGTCGATGAGATTTTCTGTTTCCAATGCAAAGCCAATCACCGTTTGTCTCTCTTGTTTCTTATGGCCTAAGGTCTTTAAGATATCGATGTTGGGAACGAGTGCAATATGCATGTCCGCATCGGATTTTTTAACTTTTTGAGCAAATATTTCTTTGGGCTTATAATCGGCGATAGCGGCTGAAAAAATAGCGATGTCTACTTTGGGAAAGATATCCGCACAAGCTTCGTACATCTCGTCTGCAGAAACCACGCGAGTAACCTGCATACCTTCTAAATCAAATGCTGTGTCGGTAGGCCCCAAAATGAAATGAACATCTGCGCCTAACTTTGCGGCCTCTTTGGCTAAGGCATGCCCCATCTTGCCAGTGGCGTGATTTCCAATATAACGCACGGGGTCAATGGCCTCTTTGGTAGGACCGGCATTGATCATCACCTTTTTGCCCAATAAAGGCAAGGATTCAGACAATTTAGACTCTACAGCCAATAAAATGTGTTCTGGCTCTGCCATACGCCCCTCGCCTTCCAGTCCTGATGCCAACTCCCCCGACTCCGAAGGAATGAGGTGATAGCCTCTCGACACCAAAGCCTCAATATTGGATTTGGTAGCTTCGTTGTGATACATATCTAAATCCATAGCCGGAGCGAAAAACACCGGACAACGAGAGCTCATAAATGTTGCTGTGAGTAGATTATCGGATTTGCCTGAGGCCAATTTACTCAGCGTATTACTGGTTACTGGTGCCAGAATAAGCACATCTGCCCACAATCCCAAATCGACGTGGTTCACCCAGCCTTTTTGCGGTTTTTCGTGATCAAAAAAGTCGACATCCACCGAGTGATTGGTGAGTGTCGACAATGTCAAAGGGCTCACAAAAGATGTAGCTGGCCTGGTCATCATCACACGAACTTCACAGCCTTTTTTGACCAGTAATCTGACCAAAAAAGGAATCTTGTAAGCCGCTATGCTTCCAGAAACGCCTATTAATATTTTTTTACCCTTTAATACCATTCGGATATATTGGCGAAGGGTTTAGTTTTGCTCATCTTCCGGACGACGGAAATAGATTTTTCCTTCTAACCACTCTTGAAGCGCTATGGCCGACGGCTTAGGTAAACTTTCGTAAAAACGGCTGAGCTCAATTTGTTCGCGATTTTCAAACACCTCCTCCAGCATCTCATTACTCACACCAAACTCTTCGAGCTTATCGTGAATCTCTTGCTTGATCTCTTCCCCTACCGCAACGGCGCGCTTGCCGATAATGGCAATGGCTTCGTAAACATTGCCGGTTGGCGCATCGATGGCGTTGTGATCATTGGTTTGAATTTCGCGCGATGCATTGGATTTTTTAAAATCGGTCATGATATTTCGGATTGCATTTGATTGATTTGTTCATTGACGGTGGCTAAAATTTCCCGTGTCTCCGTCACTTTTTTACTTGCGGGAAAAGCTTCTTCAAACTGCTCTGCAGCTGTTCTGGTTTCAATGTAGCGCTGCAATTGCTTGCTTTCTATGGAAAAACGCGCGAGCTCATAACGCGATTTTACGATGAGGTACATCACCTCCTCGCGGTACTTGGTGTCTGGGAAATCCGCAACCATATTAGCAAGGGCTATCGATGCCGATTGGTAATGCCCAATGGTGTAATATTGTTTGGCATTGGTATATGCCTTTTTCTCTAACTTTTGGCGCAACTCCATAATCAATTGATTGCACTCTTCTAACCTTGGACTGTTTCTGTAGGTGTTGACGAAAAGCTGTAATTGATTGATGGCCTTGAAGGTGAAACTTTGCTCTAAGCTGAAGTTCGGAGATTCTTTGTAGTAAGAGTAACCCGTGAGAAACATCGCTTCTTCTGCGTATTTGCTCTTGGGAAATGTCTTGACAAAATTCTTAAAGTGATAAGCCGATAAAATATATTCCTTAAGTTGAAAATGGGTTAACGCCAAGTAATAATAAACCTCTTCGGCTTGGGTTGAGCCTCTATACAGGGTCAATAATTCATCAAATAGAGGATATGCTTTGGCATATTTTTCATCTTCAAAATACGCCTTGGCTTTCTTAAACTTGTATTCACTATCGGTGCTCTTGAGTACCTTTTGATATTCGCTGCATCCTCCAAGGGCAAAAAGCGCGAATAATGACACCAATAAAAAAGATCTAAAAAGCTGAAGCTTTGACATAAACAGTAACACAATTTGGTCTGCAAAGATACGTAAAATAACCGCATGCAGAAACTTTCATTTTCTTGTGAACTAAACGGAAGATTACGCGTCGTTATTGCCGGTTAAAACAACAATTGACCTTTACTTGATTAGTCTTTAAGTCCTTTCTTGTACCGCTCCAATGCCCGCTCTCTTGCCCACTTGTGCTCTACAATGGGTTTTGGGTATTTATCGGTGCCAAACTCTATGACAAATCGCTTGACGTAAGTATTGCTGGGGTCAAACTTTTCTTGCTGCGTGTAGGGATTAAAAATGCGGAAATACGGGGCAGCATCATTGCCACATCCCGCTGCCCACTGCCAGCCACCTACGTTGGCTGCTAAGTCGAAATCGAGTAACTTCTCTGCAAAATACCGCTCCCCCCAACGCCAATCGATGAGTAGGTGCTTGGTTAAGAAACTAGCGGTCAACATACGGATGCGATTGTGCATGTAACCGGTGGTGTTGAGCTCACGCATGCCGGCATCTACTAAGGGATAACCGGTTCTACCCGCACACCAAGCGGCAAAATGCGACTCGTTGATCTCCCATTCAATATTGTCGTACTTGGGCTTGAGCGCCTTTTGTGGTGACTGCGGATGGTGATAGAGGGTCATCTGGTAAAAGTCGCGCCAAATGAGCTCGTTGAGAAAGGTTTCGTTGGTAGACATGGCGCGGCGTACCAATTCGCGTATAGATACCGTACCAAACCGCAAATGCACACTCATCCGCGAAGTTCCTCGCACAGAAGGAATGTCGCGCTTGTCGTGGTAGTGTTTTAATATATCGTCGGATACATCTTTGGAAGGAAATAAATCCGTGTCGGTTTCCTTAAAACCCATATCCTCCAAAGTGGGTATAGGCAATGGTTTGCTTGGGAAAAATCGCTTGTTGTTGACCTTTGCTTCGGCGTAATCCGCTTTGGTCAAAGCCGCTTTCCACGACTTGCTGTAAGGGGTAAAAACGGAGTAAGAATCGCCATCGTTTTTGGTTATTTCCGATTTCTCAAAAATAACTTGATCCTTGCAACCCGTAAAACTAATGTTTTTGGCATGGAGTAAATCGTAAACAGACTTGTCTCGCTCTAGGGCATACGGCTCGTAATCGCGCACCACCGAAACCGAAGCGATGTCGTACTCGTCTAACAATGCCTTCCATACATCAATGGGTTTGCCGTAGCGAACCAACATACTCGACCCCAGGCTCTGAAGCTGATCGCGCATGTGTCGCAACGTATGATGTATAAAATGTACACGCTGATCGGCTTTATTTTCTAAGGCATCGAGTATATGAGAATCAAAAATAAATAGAGGCAATACCAGATGCTCTCCATCGTTCGTGGCTTTAGCCAACGCACGATGGTCGTGCAGCCTTAAATCCCGACGAAACCAATGGATGTGTACTTTCATGGACGAGCATACGGTTGATTGCCGACTTTTTTCCGCGAATAATAGGCGTCTAATCCACTTACCAAAGCCGTTTGCAGCTCATCGTGGAGTATTTCACCCGAGGCGTCAATGGCCTGTTCGTCGATCCAAATGTGCTTGACTTCTCCCACCAAAAAAATAGTGTCGTTGGCGGCTATGTGGTGTTTTTCAACAAAAGTCAAGGCTATTCTCAATGGACTTTCAGCAACAAAAGGCGCCGGAATATCCGCTTCATAATGTGGCTTCCATCCCACGGCTTCAAATTCAGATTCATGGCGTGCGTACTTGGCCGATGTTTGATGTGCTTTTTCAATCATCGGTTCCGACACGCTATTTAGGGTGTACCAATGGTTATCTAAGATATTTTCCAACGTATGCCGCAGAACGGTTGCCGGGCGGAATACCATACCCAGCATGGGCGGGTTGGCGCCAATATGCACAATGGAATTAAACAGTCCTATATTGGCAACCTCCCCTTGCGTACCAACCATAAAAGGCGTACGGATACCGGATAAGGTATTGAAAAAAGATACCTTGTAGAGGCGTTCGTGTTCTGAAAGATCGTTTGGATGGATGTGACGCACGTGCTTTTAGGGTTTAAGATTAGACATTCCCCCGTCTATATGCATGGTCTGCCCACTTATCCACGACCCTTCATCTGAAAGCAGCAACTGAGCCATTGCAGCCATCTGATCAGCCTCTCCAACTGTTTTTAAGGGATGGCGCTCTGCCGAAGCCTCCTTTTTTCTATCGCTTCCCAGCAAGCCTTTGGCCATAGGCGTATCTGTAAGTGATGGTGCGATGATGTTAAAGCGAACTTTTGGGGCGTACTCGGCCGCTAAAGAACGAAACAGTCCTTCCAGAGCCCCTTTGGCCGCCGCTACTGAAGCGTGAAAGGGCATGCCGGTGTTAACGGCTACGGTAGAGAATCCAACAACCGATGCATCACCTGTTTTACGCATCACGGGGAGTGCCTGTTGCAACACCTTTACCGCTCCGTAAAAGTTGATGTTCATGTCTTCAACATAGGTCTCCAATTTAATGCGATCGAATGGCTTTAGGTTGATGCTGCCCGGACAGTAAACAAGTCCGTGCAGTTCATCGGGTAAGTTTAGGGTAAATTCGTCGGCGGTGACGTCAACTTCTTGGATAGAAATACCCGATGGTAAGCTGCTAAAACCATTGCGATTGGCAGCGTATATGTTGGCGCCTTTTTCAGACAAGCGCTTTACCAACTTTTCTCCTATCCCTGAGTTCCCTCCTACGATTAAAATGTTTTTGTTTTGCATGATGTTTTCTTTGAGTTATTAAACCATTAGAAATAAAACAACGATTAAAGTTAAAAGCTAGGCGATGGTGCTCAATGCTTTATCCACCATCCTCTTGACTCAAAATCTTTAGATCGACATTGGTTATTTTAGGTCCAGTTGACGGTAAAACTCCTCTCTTGTTTTCTGATCGGAAAAAGCACCAGAAAAATGGGATGTTACAGTAGACGACTGTCCGTCTTCAATCCCACGGGTAATCACACAAAAATGTTCGGCATCAACCACCACGGCGACGTCTTCGGTTTGTAAAACATTTTTTAGTTCGCGGGCAATCTGTTCGGTTAACCGCTCTTGCACCTGAGGTCGTTTGGCAAAGTGACGTACAATGCGATTGATTTTACTCAAGCCGATGACGTGACCGTTGCTGATGTACGACACGTGTACTTTTCCAATGATGGGCACCAAATGGTGTTCACAATAAGAGTGAAGTGTTATGTCGCGTTCGACAAGCATACGTTTATAGCCGTATGAATTGGCAAACATTTGAACATTAGGTTTATTCGCCGGATTCAGTCCGGAAAAAACCTCTTTGACATACATCTTAGCGACCCGGTGAGGCGTGTCTCTCAAACTGTCGTCGGTGAGGTCCAGACCGAGAATTGACAAGATATCGGCGACCTTATCGGCAATGCGATCTATTTTCTCCTCGTCGCTCATATCAAAAGCACCTTCGACCATAGGGGTATCGATTTTGCCGTTGAATATATGGTCGTCTTCAATGTGATGGTGACCATTCACCTGTCCATTGAGCTTCACGTTACCGTTAAGCACCGACTTCGACGAAATTTCTTGGGGTTTCATATAGCGTAACTTTAAGTGTTAATGATGATGGGATATGTTCGCGCAAGCGATTCCATATCACCACGGCGATATTCTCGGCGGTCGGGTTAAGGGTTTTGAAGTCTTCGGTTTGTAGGTTTAAATTCTTGTGGTCATAGCGGCTTTCCACCTCTTTTTTAATAAGATCTTTCAGCCATTTCATATCCACCACATAACCTGTCTTGGGGTCAATGTCTCCGCGTACGGAAACGATGAGTTCATAGTTGTGACCGTGATACATATCGTTGTTGCACAGACCAAATATTTCCTCGTTTTCACGATCGGACAGGTCGGGGTTATGCAAACGATGTGCGGCATTAAAATGTGCCTTTCGGCTTACAGTGACTTGCATGTTTGTTTTGATTTACACCTTTAACAAACGTTAGAGGTAAAATGATTTGAGGGCAAGTAAAAAAAACGAAAAATCAGGGGGTCAATATGGCCTGATGAAAGCGCTCAAATACAATGATGAACCACGCCGTGTACATTTCCGGATTATTCTTGATGTCGTTGGCAATTTCGTCGAGCGAGATCCACTTATAATCCTCAACTTCGTCGGGATTTGGAACGGGGTTTTGGTTGTCGTACCCCACAAAGACGTGATCGTACTCATGTTCCATCATGTTGTTGTCAAACTCGGCCTTATAAGTAAAGGTGAAGAGTTTTTCCAAATGGCAATCAAAACCCATTTCTTCTTGCATTCTTCGGTGGGCGGCATCTTCAACCTTTTCTCCGTCTCTTGGGTGTGAACAGCAGGTATTTGACCAAAGACCACCGCTGTGGTACTTGTGAGAGGCGCGTTTTTGCAAAAGCAATTCTCCGTCGGAGTTAAGCACAAAAACACTAAAGGCACGGTGGAGCAAGCCTTTTTCGTGGGCTTCGATTTTCTCCATCAGTCCGAGCGGTTCGTCGCGCTCGTTGACCAGGATAACGTATTCGGACATATATAAAATTTAGAGGATATTAAAACTGTGGCGAAAGTAAGAACTCAAGAGCAAATGATACTTCTTTCGATTGGGAATGCGCACCCGTTTTTCTAAAATCACGCTTGGCTCAAGTCCGCGGATTCTTTGAAAAAGCGCATAATAATAAACGTAGGCCACGTAAACGCCAAAGCGTACTCCGCGCGGTAGTTGCTTAATGCCTTCATAGCCCGCCTTAAAATCAACTTCTATGTCTGCTTCAATGGCCTTTTTGGTTTCAGCATTAAAATCATTCATGTCAACACCCGGGAAATACATACGCCCCAACTGGAAATAATCGGCGTGTAGGTCGCGTAGAAAGTTGATTTTCTGAAACGCACTTCCCAATTTCATGGCCGCATCTTTAAGATGATCGTATTTTTGTTGGTCTCCTTCTAGGAAAACGCTCAAACACATCAATCCAACCACCTCAGCAGAGCCTAAAATATAATCTTCATAACTGGTCTTGTCGTGATCTTGCATCGACAAATCCATGCGCATGCTTTTTAGAAAAGTGCGAATGTTGTCGTGGTCAATATTATACGTATTCACCGCCCATTGAAAGGCATTAAGAGCGGGATTCAAACTGATTTGTCTTTCAATGGCTAAAAAGGTATCTCTTTCAAACTCGTCCAACAGTTCACTTTTGGGAAAGCCGTGAAACGTATCAACAATCTCATCTGCCAAGCGAACAAAGCCATAGATGGCATAAATCCCATCGTGATATTTTTTATCTAAACAGTAAATGCCAAGCGAAAAGGAGGTAGAATATGAATTGGTTATCATTTTCCCCGTTCGCTTGCTTACAGAATTATACAAATCAATCATAGGAGTGTGATGTGTTTCAATGTTTTACGCAACAGAGGACGTCTTTTTGGGTTTAAATGCCATGTCTTTCACTATTTCTTCGGCCACTACAATACCAGAAATGATAGAGGGAGGCACACCTGGTCCGGGAACAGTAAGTTGACCAGAATAATACAAGTTATTGAGCTTTTTGTTTTTTAAGCCTGGTTTTAAAATGGCCGTTTGATCAAGCGTATTGGCCAATCCATATGCATTGCCTTTATAGGCATGATAGTCTTGCACAAAATCATTCATCGCATACGAGCGTTTAACAACAATGCCATCACGCACGTTTTGCCCCATAGTCGCTTCAAAACGATCCATTATTTTGTGAAAATATTTTTCGCGCATTTCCTCTGAATCCTCCAATCCCGGGGCTAAAGGCACGAGAAACGTCAAGGCTTCGCAACCATCTGGGGCGGCATTGGGATCCGTTTTTGAAGTATTGGAAACGTAGTACAATGGCGTCTCAGGCCAGCGCGGACGAGTATAAATAGCGTCGGCATGTTGGTCAAAAGGGGCATCAAAGTACAAGGAATGATGCTCCATATTTTTGATGGGCTTGTTCACACCAATATAAAACAACAAACTAGAAGGAGCCATTTTTCGCTTGTCCCAGTAACGTTCAGAATAATTGGATCGATCTGCAGGTAAAAGATGTCGATCCACGTGATGATAATCGGCACTACCAACTACCACATCCGCTTCATACAGCTTTTCTCCTACTTTAACACCAGTAATGTTTTTGCCCATGAATTCAAAGCCCGTAACCTCAGCATTGCATTTAATGACCACCCCTTTTTCAATCGCCAAAGCTTCCATGGCACGAACCACTGCATACATACCTCCTTCCGGGTACCACGTACCAAGTTTTAAATCGGCATAGTTCATTAACGAATAAAGAGCTGGTGTATTAGAAGGCACAGCGCCGAGAAACAGAATGGGAAACTCCATCAATTGACGGAGATAGGGATGTTTGAAATAAGCATTCACGTGTTTGCGCATCGAGCTGAAGACATCCATGCGAACCAACCCTTTGAGCAGGCGTAAATCAATAAACTCCGTGAGTGATCTCGAAGGCTTGTAGACCAAATCGTTTATGCCTACCTTATATTTATACTCGGCTTCGTCGAGAAACTTTTGTAATTTAACAAAACTACCCGGCTCGAGACGCTCCATCCACTCAGACAGCGTTTTCATAGAGGCGTCAACCGCTACTTTCTCATTTTCTGGAAAGTAGACCTCGTATCCGGGATCAAGTCTATTCAACTTATAATAATCAGAAACACGTTTTCCAAAGCGCGAGAAAAAATCCTCAAACACATCCGGCATCCAATACCAGCTAGGCCCCATGTCAAATGTAAATCCTTCAGAAGACCAAATGCGGGCTCTTCCTCCCACATGATCGTTTTTCTCCAAAAGAGTAACAGATAGACCTTTATCGGCGAGATTTATAGCTGATGATAGGCCGGCAAAACCTCCTCCTATAACAATGGCGTGTGGATTGTTCATGGTGCGACAGTCGTGTTTTATGCGTTCTAAGCTTTGGTAAAAATATGAAAATTAATGATAAGACTAACGGTAGTCTTGCAACTTATCCATCATTTTTCTACGGGCTAAGAAAATGCGACTTTTTACTGTACCCAAAGGAATATCCATAATTTCTGCAATCTCCTCGTACTTATAGCCATTGTAGTGCATCATAAAGGTATCGAGATACGTGCTTTCTACCGTTTCTAGTTGACGCATGATGTACGCTTGATCTACCAAGCGGTCGGTACGTACGTCTTTTTCGGCTTGACGGCTATTGATGAAATAGTTGTTTTCCGTTTCATCAACAAACGTATTTTGATTTTTCTTTTTGCGGTAGTTGTTAATGAAGGTGTTCTTCATGATGGTGTACAGCCACCCCTTGATATTGGTTCCCTCCTGATACTTCTCTTTGTTCTTAATGGCCTTAAAGAACGTTTCTTGCATCAAGTCGTTTGCATCGTCGCCACTTTTGGTCAGCTTGAGCGCCAAGTTTTGCAAAAATTGCTGATGCGTACTAATCATGTTTCCAAACTCTGCAGTTGACATAACGATGTTTTGTTTAATTATTATGCCACAAAGGTAAACAGAAAATCGATACAAAACCAGTTTTTGTTTAAATAAAGTATTAAAAAGTGAAACAAAAAACCTCCAATGATTAATCTTTGGGTACTAATACATGAAAATCAGCCCAATACAACAACACAAACCATGTTTTGCCAAAAACCAGGGAAATTGGTTGCACTTTCAACAAATCTCCAACCCTCGTTTTAAACATTTGCATTCGCTGATCATGCCAATGATAAAAACGGAATCAATAGCGACACAGATTGTGTGATTAGCGCATCTGAAACATAATCGTCAGTAGGCTTTGGACTGGCACTGGTGTAAGCAACAAACACGTATGTCTAGTTTGTATCTCACGAAGGCCTACAACTTGTCGCCAAGAATCTCTACCTGAATTTGACGCTCTGCAGCACCACTTTTAAAATTTGATATGATCTCTCGCACATCAAAATCAATGTAACGAGATCGACGCGCATCGATACAAACTTTTGCCTTATCAGGGATGGCATTGAGGTAGGTTAATATGCGGCCTTTGTTGAGGAAACTCACTTCCTCCGATAAAACAATGGTATAAGTCCCTGCTTCTATATTTTCTAATTTTTCGAAGGCATAAGGGTTTTTGTAGTTGTTTCTTAAAATGTAAAAAATCCCCACTGCCATTCCAATGGCAATACCATTTAGCAAATCCGTGAGCAAAATCCCCGTAACGGTTGCCGCAAATGGGACAAACTGATCAGCGCCGTTGGCAAACATTCTCTTAAAAAGTGACGGCTTGGCAAGCTTATAACCCACTACAAACAATATGGCTGCCAAGGACGATAAAGGAATAAGATTGAGAACGTGAGGGATAGACAATACACATATTAATATGAAAACGCCGTGCATAATGGCGGATAATTTTGTCTTGCCGCCAAAAGAGATATTGGCTGAACTGCGAACGATAACCTGAGTAATGGGCAAACCCCCAACCATTCCAGAGATGATGTTCCCTACGCCTTGGGCTTTTAACTCGCGATTGGTAGGTGTTGTACGCTTTTGCGGATCGAGCTTATCGGTGGCTTCTACGCATAAAAGTGTTTCCAAACTGGCTACTACAGCAATGATAAAAGCCACAACATACAATTGTGTGTTGAGGAAACCTTCAGACGAAAACGCTGGTTGCGAAAAATTAGAAAAAAAGTCACTAACACCATCAAAAACTGGAATTTGTACCAATTGATCGGACGTGAATTCATACGGCGTAAATAAAGGTAAAACCTTATTAAGCACCATACCCACTAGCACAGCAACCATTGGCCCTTGGATAAAGCGAAAGGCTTTGTAGCGCGGCGTTAAATACACCTCCCAAATCACGAGAATCAACAATCCAACCAAAGTGGTAATCACTGCTGCTGGGGTAATTGAGGACAAAACATGCTCAAAGGCCAAAAACGTAGAAGCACCGTCACGTTGCGCTAAAGAAAAAGAGACATCCGGCACAAAGCCGACCGCTTGAGGAATTTGTTTGATGATGATGACCAAGCCTATACCAGCCAACATACCTTTAATGACCGATGTGGGAAAATAATATCCTATAATACCAAGCCTGAGATACCCCATAGCAAGTTGGAAAACCCCGGCTAAGACCAGCGCAAGAAGAAACATTTCCCATGATCCCAGCGACACCATGGCATCTAACACGACTACGGTGAGACCAGCCGCCGGTCCGCTCACCCCAAGAGGCGAACCACTCAACGCGCCAACCACAACCCCACCTATTACACCCGCAATAATACCAGAAAACAATGGCGCTCCTGAAGCCATGGCAATCCCTAAACAAAGGGGAAGTGCCACGAAAAAAACCACGATACTGGCGGGCAAATCGTCTTTTATATGCGAAAAAAATTTTGCTATCATTGGCGTTAAGTCATCGAGCACACCTATTTAAATTGTGTATTGATGATAGGTGTGATGTGACAAATATAGATGATAGCAACAAACCCTATACTCTAGGAGTAACTACGCCAATAAAAAATGAATGAAGCGACCCGCTTAACTATGTCTTTACCGGTTCTAGTATAGATGTTTTGAGTGTTTCTACATTATCGAAGAATCTGAAGCGATCAGGGTCGGTTTTGGAATCGTATTGGATCTCTTTAGTTTGAAAGCCTGTAAAGTGAAACCAACAATCCTCCTCTCCAAACATCTCGTCAATCTCCTTATAATACTTATCCAACTCTTCTGTGTATGGCCTAGTTGTTAATACCGAGACAAAGTTGCGAGCTCCTGTGGTTTTGAGAACAGAAAACAAATAGTGATGCGGCACCGACTGCCCAAGATAGATCACTCGCTTGCCATTTTTACGCAGATAATAATACAAATACAACAGACTTAATTCGTGTAGTTCCTCGTCTGGTAAGTACAACACATACACGTCATTTGATTTACCACTACTCACTATCA
>JAIUMB010000015.1 GCA_022565745.1 Cryomorphaceae bacterium
CCAAACCCTTGGTGCCGGACAAACGGTATCTACAAGTAGACAAATCACCCTTATTGGCGGGAGTTTTGGACAAGTCAATGTATGCGCCAAAATCACCGAACATCGAGGTGTAGCGGCAGGAAATGAAATAGACTCCAGCAATTGGGAAGACTGCCAATTACAAACTTACTCTGATGTAAGCAGTACCGGGAGCTTTCGATTACTTTCTCCCGTAAATAAGTCGCGATTAGAAGCCAACCATTTGGTCATAGACATAGAGGATGCGCCTATTTCGGCCAATCAAACTGTAAACATAAACCTTTACAACCTCAATGGCCAAGTGATTTATAATTCAGCCATTGCGTCCAACGACCATCAAATATATACGAGGCACTTTATCCCTGCCATTCCTCAAGGCCTTTATATCCTTGAATTAAATTTTGACGGTCATTCCCCCATGAGGAAGAAATTAAACGCGTTTAAGCATTAGTCCCCTGTGTAGAAAAGGCGGCTTCCCACAATTTTGCACGAATATTTAATGACTGCTTTACGGCTTGCTGTGCTTCCTCCCATTTAACCGAATCATCACCACACAATCGCTCTGTCATTTCTATAGCCAAATGACTGTGGTGGTCGCCATCAACTTCTATATGCCGCTCTAAATAATAACGGAAGGTCTGATAGTCTTTCCCCGTATTTTTTTCAATGTCCTTAACTATAGATAAAAACATATCTGGTATCAAATCCTCTCTGCCAAACGTAAACACCGCTGCCATTAAATGCGGTTTACCTGAATTGATGATGGAAAAAGTAAACTGCATAAACGCCAATGCCGCCTCAGGCACAGCATTTTTCAATGCGGCATCTTCTAACGTGTAGCCTTGGGTAAAATCGCGAACAAAGCCAAGTATGGCGGTTGTATCTGCCCCACCTTGTACCATTGCGTCTAAATACAATTCGTAATGGCTTTTTCGAACACCGTTTTCGTCTACATCAGACTCCTCACCCGTAACAATTTCATTGATCAAATAGCGGGTCTGGGCATCTCCTACCGGAACCCACGGCACGTCAACACAGGTCAAGTTTCGTTGTAAACCCTTGAGCAACGACATAAAATCCCATACAGCATACACATGATGCTCCATAAATGTCTTTAGCGCCTCTGGTGATTGGATGTTTTTGTACGACTTATTATCAACGATTTGCTTTCGAATGGGTGCAACAATTGCGTTGATATTTTCAATCTTGTTCATCATTTATTTTTCAATTAAATAAGCTGTTGAAAGAACCACTTCACCTATGATTTGGTTCTGTAAATGCCAATGTTTTCCATTTTCTGTTGTGGCATAACCGGTTAATGTAGTCATTTGCTTTCCACTTGCGGGTTTTTCATCAAAGGGACTTGTCTTATTCCAAAAAACCCTAATGTGCTTATTAAAAAGCAGTCCCGGTGAACCATTGGCTTTGTAAACTGCTTCTTTGGCACACCAAAAGTGTACAGCTCCTATTCGCATCAGGTCTTCCATTTCGTCATGATGTGTAAAACGTTGGATTACGCGCTCAGAAAACATGCGGTTTTGGTGTTCAATGTCGATGCCACAAGGCAGAACTGGGTGGTAACACGCGGCGGCACAGCCTATGGTGTGCGACAAGGACACTTCGCCGTTTTCACTATACACGGGTTTGCCATTTGGTAAAAACGACAAAGCGCCTCTTTTGCCTGTAAGTGTTTGCAAAGCTTTACGCGCTCCGATGTATTGAGCTCGTACTTCCGAATGAGATATGGCCTTAAATCGCTCATTGTCGAAAAAACCATCATGCAATTCACCGGGTATATATGCTTCACCGCGCAAACCCCATAAACACCATTGCAAGTCGTCCACTAACCCCTTTTTTATGATGGGCATGTTTTCTGTTTTTAATGGGTGCAAATTTATATCTAATATTCGGTAATCTAGTCATGATGTCGGGAATGGGCATACACTGCCATACGTGTTACCATGCGCGCGTAAGCGCCCCAAGCATGCGTAAGCATCCCAAGCGCGCGTAGCGCTCCCTGCTCACAACAGCCCTTCCGTCCTTATCTTTGCGCATATGCGATTAGACAAATTTCTCTGGAGTGTACGTTTGTTTAAAACCCGTAAACTGGCGGCTGATGCGTGTCGATTAGGAAAAGTAAAGGTCGACGACGTGATTTCTAAAGCGGGTAAAGAGGTCAAGCCTCAAGCGGTGATTGATTTAAAGAAGGATGGCATAACCTACTCCTTTGAAGTGATTGATTTGCCACCATCTCGCGTTGGAGCACCAAAAGTGGAAGACTTCGTTTCCAATCAAACAAAACCAGAAGAGTTAGAAAGAAAAGCATTTATACAAATGGCCTCAAAGCTTAACCGGCAAAAAGGCTTGGGTCGCCCCACCAAAAAAGACCGTCGCGACATCGACAAATTGCGCGATTAGTCCCTGCATTAAATGTTAAATGTTGTTATATATTTGCTACCTTGCAACCCTTGCCAACTTTTATGCATCTAAATGGTTTAAGGCGGTTTGGTTAATTTCCATATTGCCTTTTCAAATACACGTAACGCAAAATTTATCAAATAATGAAACAGTTCTTCAAAATGCTACTCGCCTCGTTAACTGCTGGTGTGTTGTTATTTGGGCTCGTATTCTTGGTTTTTATCGGCATCATTGCCTCACTATCGGTCAAGAGTGATACGGAAATTAAAGACGGCTCCGTGATGCGATTAAATCTCAATATGGTCATCAACGAAAGGTCTATAGATAACCCCTTTAGTGGCTTTGATCCATTCAGCGGCGAAGTTCAACGCAGCGGCGGATTATTTGAAATCATAGAGGCCATTCAAACAGCTAAAAACGACGACCGAATCAAAGGCATTTACCTGAACAGTGGCATGTCATTCGCCGGTATGGGTAGCTTGAAAGAAATACGAGATGCCTTACTCGATTTTAAAGAAAGTGGCAAATTCATCATCAGTTATTCAGAAATTTATTCTCAAAAAGGACTTTACATATCCTCGGTAGCTGATTCCATTTACTTGGCTCCGGAAGGGGGGTTAGAGTGGACCGGATTATCTTCTTCCGTTCCTTTTTACGTACAGGCATTAAAAAAAGCCGGCATCAAACCTCAAGTTATTCGCGGAAGCAACAACGTCTTTAAGTCTGCCGTGGAGCCCTATATTGAGGATTCCATTTCACCGGCCAACAGAGAGCAACTTTCGCTTTTACTCAACGATATGTGGACATTAATGCGTCGTGAAATCGCAGAAAGCAGAGGTGTTACTTCAGAAGATTTACAAAGCTGGGCAGATAACTTAAGTGTTGCTAATCCACAAGTAGCTGCCGACCTTGGCTTAGTAACCCGCACAGCATACATCGACGAAGTTAATGATGTTCTTCAACAGCTGCTTGATGTTGAAGAGGACAAAAACATACCCTTTGCATCGGTTGAAAATGTTCGCAGTGTAAAGAAAACCAAAGGGAAGTATACTGGTGACCGTATTGCTGTAGTCTTTGCGCAAGGCGCCATTTCATCTGGCACAGGAGATGAGTTGAGCATTGGTTCAGACCGCTTGGCAAAGGCACTGAGAAAGGTGAGAAAGGACGACAAGGTAAAAGCAGTAGTATTGCGCATCAATTCTCCAGGAGGAAGCACCTTGGCATCAGATGTCATTCTACGCGAAGTGCAATTACTGAAAGATGCCGGTAAAACTGTAGTGGCTAGCTACGGCGATTTGGCCGCATCAGGGGGTTATTACATATCCTGTGTTGCCGATAAAATTGTGGCACAACCATCCACCATTACAGGTTCTATTGGGGTTTTTGGCTTATTTTTCACTGCAGAAGAACTGCTCAACGATAAGATTGGAATCCGATATGATCGTGTTAAAACAGCTGAATTTGCTGATTTGGGCTCACTAGACCGCGAAATGCGCCCGGAAGAAAAAGCATACATGCAAAATATGGTAGATTACTTTTACGGTCGATTTTTGTCATTGGTAGCCGAGGGTCGCGATCTAGACTCCTCCTATGTCGATGATATTGGACAAGGTCGAGTGTGGACTGGTGTACAAGCCATTGAAAATGGTTTGGTCGACACCTTGGGAAGTTTACAAACAGCGATTGCAGTGGCACGAAACATGGCCGATTTGGACGACGACGTACGCGTGGTTCAGTATCCTAAAAAAGGCGACCCGTTTCAAGAGCTGTTGCGTTCATTTGGATTGGACGAAGAATCGCGCATGAAAAAGCAGCTCGGACAATTTTACCCTTATTATCAAAAGTGGAATGAAATGAAAAACCACAGTGGCCTGCAGAGTCACATTGGCTTTGACTTGATAATTGAATAGTGTCTGAGTTCTATGGTCAAAGCATAACCAGTGGTTAATTTACAAAAACACCAATTGCGAAGAGTTGCCGGCATGCATTATTTAATATTGTCGGCGCTCTTTATCGGTGCATTGATTACCTGTAATTTAGTGGCCACGAAATTTGTAGAGGTCGATATGGGCATTCGTCGTTTCACCCTGTCCGCTGGCATTCTTGCCTATCCGGTGACCTTTCTCATTACCGATGTTCTCAGTGAAATTTACGGCAAACGACGTACGCAAAACGTGGTATGGGCAGGATTTGCTGCTACTATTTTTACCTTGGCCATACTGGCCCTTGGCGGGCATTACAACGCAACAGAAAATTCTCAGGTAAGTGATGACATGTACAACGCCGTTTTTAAAAACTCACCTCGACTGATTGCGGCCTCCATGATTGCCTATTTATCTGCTCAACTGGTGGATGTTCGTGTGTTTCACTTTTGGAAACGCATAACCAAAGGAAAAATGTTGTGGGTACGCAACAACTTTTCTACCATTTTTTCCCAACTCATAGACACCACACTGGTGGTCAGTGTTATTTTTATCAATATTGAAAATGGCAGACCAGTATCTACTATAGGATGGACGGCATATGGTCAGTTGATATTAGATGGTTGGCTGTTTAAAGTCATTTGGGCAGCTCTAGACACGCCCATATTCTACGGCTTGTCGTATTGGTATAAACGACGATTCAATTTGAAAAACGGCGGAGTGCTAAAAGTAGAGCTTTAACCCTACAGGTTTTTTTCGAGAATGGCTTCCGCCACCAACCTACCAGATTTCATGGCTGCGTTTAACGAACCATTGAGCAAATAGTCACCACAGAGATACACATTCTGACCAATCATATACTCCTCTTTTGGCAAGTCATTACGCACCTCCGAAAACTCCGGTAGCGCGTGATTGATGACGAAATTGTCTATCACTTTCCAATCGTGGGTTCTGGGACAATAAGCCGTCAATTCTTGACGAATTTGATCTTCCATCTTCATTCCCGTTACGACGCGTTCTCCAGGCAGCGACACAGAAATCAGTTCTTTTCCTTCAGGTGCAAATCCGCTGTGAAGATTGGTTAGAACCGCCATATTGTTAAACAATCCACCTTCCATCCCATTTAAGGCTATGGCTTTAGTGGAAAAGGGCTTGTGATCAGAACTGAAGTAAATCTGCGTTGTTTGTTTATAGGTAACCTTTCTCTTTTTATCGGTAAGGCCTGGCGTTGCCACAATAAGATGTGAGTAGGGATAAGCTACATCATTTTCATCAATGGCATATTGCATGTCAAAATTGACAATCTTTGTATTTAGTTTAATGGCGTCTTCCTTTAAAACCGATGCCAATTGCTTCGGAATTTCTGCCATACCGTTTTCTGGAATGGCGGCTTCACCTTCTGCAAACATTTTCATAACGAAGAGGAACATCGGATGTGGCGTATCTATGGCGCGCTCTAAAAAAATCCCCCCTAAGAATGGCCGAAAAAAATGCATGATTATCGTCTTCGAAAATCCAAACTGCTGTAAGTAATTGACGGTGGGCATTTGTGGACTTTCTGCAAAAATTTCCTCAATGGTCATCGACTTCACTTGATTTGTGAGCTTTCGAACCAACAATTTATCAGGGAATGTAGCCGCCCAAGACATCAACGTAGAAAAAATACCCAAAAAGTATCTGGATGGATCGCCCATAAACGTTCGCCCCAGATCACCTAAAATAATGGATCCTGGAATGAACGACTTTAATTTGAGCGCTTCGTAATTGAGCAATTTTTTGGCTTCGGGATAAGCCGTTAAAAGGACCTGAAATCCGCGATCAAGCACATATCCGTCTTTATATTCGGTATGAACACGCCCACCTATGTGGTCAGAAGCTTCCAAGACCAAAACATCTTTACCTGCTTTCTGAAGGTAGTTGGCTGCCGTTAGTCCAGCTATACCTGCGCCAACAATTAAAATCTTTTGCTTAGAATCCATATCGTTAATCAATACATTGAATTAAAATCATCACACGCGGTCAGCAAAGTTTTTGGCTTTCTAAAAAAACACAACTTTCGTATACGTAGATGCAAATATAACGTTCTTAACCATATGGAAACTATTTCGAGTTTTTATTGTCATTTACCCATTCCAAAATTTCACGCTCTACCTCATCAAGTTTTAAGTCTCGCCTTTCCATCACTAACGATGCTGTTCGTAAAGCTTTGTCGATGTTGTATTCGGTGAACCCCGATGCGCCCCCCCAGCTGAATGATGGAATATAATTACGTGGAAACCCACTGCCAAAAATATTGGCACTGACGCCAACAACGGTACCGGTATTAAACATAGTGTTGATGCCACACTTGGAATGATCGCCCATAATAAGACCGCAAAACTGAAGCCCTGTCTTTATAAAAGTGCCTTTGGCCATCGACCAAATGCGTACCTCCTCGTAGTTATTCTTGAGGTTTGAATTATTTGAATCTGCACCTATATTGCACCATTCTCCCAATACAGAATTGCCCAAAAATCCCTCATGACCTTTGTTGGTATAGCCTTGAATCACTGAGTTGTTTACCTCACCTCCTACCTTGCTGTGCGGACCAATGGTTGTGGGCCCATAAATTTTTGTGCCCATTTTTATCGTAGAATGCTCACCAAGATATAAGCCTCCACGCAGAACACTGCCTTCCATAACCTCGCTGTGCTTGTCGAGATAAATAGGACCGTTGGTGGTATTAAACACTGCACACTCTGCCTTAACACCTTCTTCCACAAAAATACGATTTCCGATGACGGTGTTGGTGGCGGACAACAATCCCGATTTCCTGCCTCTGGTGAGCACCGTAAAATCGTATTCCAGGGCTTCTCCGTTGAGTCGAAACAAGTCCCATGGGTATTGTACCCTAAGTATCTCTCCGTCGTATTCCTCCACCGTTGTGGGTGAATCCGTATTGCGGGCGGCAACAAGCTCACCGCTGAAGGTAATGCCCTCTCCATCTCTTAAACGACGAACACGCTCTGCCAAAGCATTATTGGGCATAAAGCTGGGGTTGATGTAAGCCACATCATTTTGTGCTTTCGGTAGAGCAAATTTCTTTTGCAAATGCGGTCTTGTTTGATGCCCGCTTAATACATCGGGAAACAACCCCGTCCACTTGTCCTTCAACGTTCTAATGCCACATCTCAACTCACCTGTTGGACGGGTCAAGGTTAGTGGATAAAGCTGTTCTACTTCGCTGCCTTCAATAAAAATAATGGTAGAAAACATGGGGGAATTTATTTTAGGCTAAGGTAAAAAAAAACCGCGCGATAATCGCACGGCTTTCATTGTTTAACCAAATTTAAAAAAAATTTACTTTTGAAATTTCTTGTAACGGTTGCGGAACTTGTCCACACGACCGGTGGTGTCAACCAATTTCATTTTTCCGGTATAATACGGATGTGAGAAAGAAGAAATTTCCATCTTTACCAATGGATATTCTACGCCTTCCACTTCAATGGTGTCTTTGGTTTCTGCGCATGAACGAGAAACAACAACGTCACCGGTACCCATGTCTTTAAATGCAACTGGGCGGTAGTTTTCTGGATGGATGTCTTTTTTCATGATGCTTGTATTTGTGTTTTGGTGGTTGGTTTGCCCAAAACACCAATATTTACTGTTCAATTTTTGGGCTGCAAATATACGTCAATTGTCGAGATATCAACAACGAAATGTTGGATTTTTTTATGGCAAGTCAAAACCAATGTCTTTGCGGTAATAAATGCCGTCGTAGCACACTTTATTTATGGCGTTATAGGCCTGCATCAATGCGTGTTTGTAGTGGTCGTCGAGGGCGGTAAAGGCCATAACTCGACCACCATTGGTGAGCAATTTATTCCCTTCTCGTTTGGTTCCTGCATGAAAAATGAGGATGTCATCGGCCACCTGATTGAGGCCGCTAATCTCTTTGCCCTTTTCGTAGGCTTCGGGGTAGCCTCCACTTACCACCATTACGGTAGCGGCAGACTCCTTGCGTACTTCAATTTGATATGCATCGAGTGTTTGGTTATGTATGGCCAAGCACAATTTACCAAAATCACTACTGATACGCGGCAACACCACTTCGGTTTCCGGGTCGCCCATACGGCAATTGTATTCGATAACGTACGGATCGCCACCGACGTTGATCAAACCAAAGAAAATAAATCCGCGATAGTCGATGTTTTCTTTTGTCAATCCGTCGATGGTTGGCTTGACGATGCGATCTTCTACTTTTTGCATGAGGGCGTGGTCGACAAATGGTGGTGGGGATATGGCGCCCATTCCTCCCGTATTCAGACCTGTGTCGCCTTCCCCGATGCGCTTATAGTCCTTGGCCGTTGGCAAAAGCACGTAAGACTTCCCATCAACCGCAGCAAATACGCTAAATTCTATGCCGTCGAGAAAGGCTTCGATGACCAATCGGCTACCGGCTTCGCCAAACTTACCACCTTCGAGCATGTCGTCTATGGCCGCTTTGGCCTCATTGGCGTCGTTGATGATCAATACGCCTTTACCCGCTGCCAGTCCATCGGCTTTAAGCACATAAGGCGGCTGTATCTCGTCGATGTACGCCTGTGCCGAGGCGACATCGGTAAACGTTTTATAGGCGGCAGTGGGAATGTCGTGGCGGGCCATAAACTGTTTGGCAAAATCCTTACTGCCTTCAAGCTCGGCACCGTGTTTTCCCGGACCAACAATGGCCAAATCGGGAAAGCGCTCTTCCAGTGCATCACGCAAACCGTTCACAAGGGGATCTTCAGGCCCTACAACCAACAAGCCGATTTCGTATTTTTCTATGGCCTCAGCCACTTGATTAACATTATTGGGCGACACATCCGGTAGGTTGGTGGCGCGATTGAGCGTACCGCCATTTCCCGGTGCGATGTATAGATTACCTACGACGTCTGATTGTGCGAGTTGGGTGGCCAGTGCGTGCTCACGACCGCCACTGCCTAAAATTAATGTGTGAAATTGCGAATGCATGAAAGAGGGTTTATTTTTTTTCTTCGTCGGGAAAAAAGAGTGCGCGTAACTCTGTTGCGTTGTTGGGATCCATTTTACCGGCCAAAATCAAAGCCAGTTGCTTACGGCGAAGGGCGCCATCATAACGCTTCTTTTCTATGTCCGTTTCCGGAACCACCGGCGGTACCTGAATGGGGTTACCCAATTGATCAACAGCCACAAAGGTGTAAATGGCCTCATTCGCCTGCAAGCGCTTTCCCTTGGCATTGGCCTCTAAAAAAACATCGACAAATATCTCTAGTGATGAATTAAAGGTGCGCGATACGCGTGCTTCGAGGGTGACTATAGACCCTTGGGGAATGGGGCGCTGAAAGCTGACGTTATTCACCGAGGCGGTTACCACAATGCGACCACAGTGCCTGTGTGCCGCAATGGCCGCACAGCGATCCATCCACGACAATAGTTGTCCACCGAAAAGATTATTAAGGTTGTTGGTATCGTTGGGTAAAACGATTTCCGTCATCACGGTAAGCGAATCCGAGACGGGTTTAGACGTCATATCAAATATTTTATGGTATGTAAATCCAAGCGCCTCCATCGAGATTTTTGCGAATCTCATTCAGGGCTTGACGCGCCTCCTCAATGCTGGTAAATGAAGCGGCTGATACGCGATTTAATTGACCAGATTTTCCAGCCAATTGCGCGCTGCTGAACCCTTGTTTCTGTAGGCGCTCTACCTGTTTATAGGCATTGTTAATATCGGAAAAAGCGCCAACAATGATATGTGCAGCGGGAGCGATGTCAACAAGATCTTCTTTTTCTATAACAGGTAATTCATCAGGTGTTACAAAATCATCGGCGACGATAAAACTGTCATCTGTATCATAGGTGTCTTCTATGGTCTGTACATCTTCAACCGCATCTTTTACATGCTCACTGCCTTTCCATTCCACCTGCATCATTGCAGCTTCAGACTGCTGAATAGAACGCGATGTAGAAACCATATTAAGTGCCAATGCCAATGGAAGCACAACGGCTACAGCACGGCGCATCCAAGGGGCAAAAACAGAAACCTCCACGTCGGAAACCAAAGATTTTTCAATGGGACGGGCTTTTGGCGCAATCGACGCTTTAGGCGTTTTCACGCGAATGATCGGCAACCCATAGCTTTCACGTAAAAAATTGGTGTTTAACTCTGGGAAAAACTCCAAGTTCCCTCCGGGAAGACAATAGATTTTGCCAACACCATTAATGGCTATGCTGTGCCCTGAGGCCAATTGTCTTTTCCATTCGCGCACCTCACGCTGAATATACGCCTCCGCATCGCGGTACGACAAAGACAACTTGCGCGCTATGTAATGGGGCAAAATACCATCACTCACAGTTAGCCCCGGCTGGAAACAGACGCGGCGAGATGGCGGACGAAACATCATCGTTCCTTCCTGTAATTCAGCAGGGTAATAACGAAGCACAAAGGCGCCAAAGTCTGGAATGACGACGCACTCGTGAAGGTGCAATAATTGGTGAATGTGTTTGTCCATATAGCGTGCCGTAAGGTTGAACGCATTGGCGAAGATACAAACTTTCTGCGGTTTACATGCAATTATTGTTTTGTTGTACCTCTAACAAAAGTAAGCTGTATGATAATATTGACTTAATTGTTTGGTTACGCGCCTAATGGAAATTTGCATTGTAAAATTAAGTGTGGTGTATGGAATGCCAAACATCCACGAATCTTCACAAACGTAGCTTGAAAGTCTTTGTCACCATTTACTTAAATACAACGTATGACTGCACAGGTCAAAAGACGTATTGATGTTGTTGTTATTTCTGATGTTCACCTTGGAACATATGGCTGTCACGCCAATGAGCTGTGTGACTACCTCAACTCAATTACGCCAAAAACACTCATTCTCAATGGTGATATCATTGACATTTGGCAGTTTAGAAAACGGTTTTTTCCTTCCAGTCACCTTAGGGTAGTCAAAACCATTCTCAACTTGGCCACCAATGGTACCAAAGTGTACTATTTGACAGGAAATCACGATGACCTGTTGCGCCGATTTAGTGACTTTCACTTGGACAACATCGTGCTTGCCGATAAACTTATTCTCAACATTGGGGATAAAAAAGCGTGGTTTTTCCACGGCGACATTTTTGATGCTTCCATCCAAAATGCCCGATGGTTGGCCAAGTTAGGCGGCTGGGGTTACGACATGCTTATTCTCATCAACCGAATACTGAATTGGGTGTTGGAGCGCATGGGTAAAGAACGCTACTCCATTGCCTCTGCCATCAAACATGGTGTGAAGTCTGCCGTCAAATACATTTCTGACTTTGAGAACGTTGCCGCTGAATTGGCCATAGAGCAGGGCTACGACTTTGTGGTATGCGGCCATATTCACCAACCACAAATGCGATTGGTAAACACAAAAAAGGGTGTGTGCACTTATCTAAACTCCGGCGACTGGGTGGAAAGTCTAAGCGCTTTAGAAAACACCGACGGCAAATGGTCGATGTATCGTCACTATCAAAGAGAGGAGCACGAGGTAAGGGTTATTGACATGCCATTGGTTCAGAGAAAATCTGCAAATCAATAGTGGTTTTCTGCACAGTTTTTTTAACTACGCTAGAGACAACACTTAGGCTTTTAGGATTTCACATGGTTGACTATAAACGGAAGCTCTAGTATATGAGTAAAACTGCTTGAAATAACCAAATCCAAACAAATATTATGAAACCCATATTCAAACCCATTAAAAGGTTGCCGTTTCGCAGACGACTACAACCCATCGTAGAACTTGCACACCCGAAACTGATTATCAATGAAATATCTAAGCTCGAAAACAGTGGCAATCGTATTTTAGAGACCGGTCAATACGCCGTTTACTTTGCCCCATACGATGACATCCCGGGAATCATGCACAACATTGGTTGCTTAAGAGAATACACCTTTCGTCACGTTGGGGAAGGCACAAACTTACCCATTGACATAGACCCCTATGACAAGTTATACCGTCACTTAATTCTTTGGGACAAACTTCATCAAACCATTGTTGGGGCATATCGAATTGGGCTTGGCGTCGATGTTTTTCCAAAACACGGATTAAAAGGTTTTTATGTGCCCTCTCTTTTTGTGGTTAGAAAACAAGCCGAAAAACTCTTTGCTTCGGGCATCGAACTAGGCCGTGCATTCATCGTTCCCGAATATCAACAAAAACCACTACCCCTGTACTTGCTCTGGCAAGGCATTCGTCAAGTGATTGAGCGTTATCCCGAGCATAAATACATCGTGGGCTGTGTGAGCATCAGCAATGCATTCAGCAAAAAATCAAAATCGCTGATGATTTCATATTTGCGTCGCCACCACTTTGACTACACGCTTACGCCGTACATCAAACCACGAAGGCCTTTTGTGCTAAAAGGCAACCTCAATGAGTTAAATCGTGAATTAGATGGAATCGACAGCAACATCAAAGCCTTAGACCAATTGATATCCAAACAACAACCGGATGGATTACATGTACCCATTCTTTTGAAAAAATATCTTCGCCAAAATGCAAAATTGGTGGCATTTAATGTCGACCGTCGCTTTAATCACTGCTTGGATGGATTTATGTATATAGCCATTGAAAATCTACCAAAAGAATAAAAATTATCTATCTGTAAAGTTCGATAGGTACTTATAGGCATATATGCGGGAGGATCAACACGTAGACTGACACCTGCCGACCGGTAATTTAATGCCGTGTTATAAAAATCGCGATTTTGCGATTGTATCTTTGTGCCATGCAAAAACCACAGGTTATTTACAGGGATTTAGGACGGATTGACTTCGCCGAAGCTTGGGACATACAGGAATCACTTTTTGATGGCATTGTTGCGGCCAAAGTCAATCGCCGAAAGGATGAACACGCGCCAATACCCAATAACTACTTGTTAAACTGCGAACACGACCACGTTTATACACTGGGCAAATCGGGAAAAGACCAGCATTTATTGGTCGATGAAGAAGCGTTGAAAGGTCTAGGCGCCTCGTATTACCGCATTAATCGTGGCGGCGACATTACCTACCACGGTCCCGGACAGGTCGTCATCTATCCCCTGCTCGACCTGGATCAGTTTTTTACCGACATCCACAAGTACCTCCGCTATTTAGAAGAGGCTGTAATTCTTACTCTCCGCGATTACAACATCGAAGCCACCCGCTCAAAAGGCGAGACCGGCGTGTGGTTAGACGTAGACAACAACCCAAGAAAGATATGCGCCATGGGGGTTCGCGCTTCCCGCTGGGTAACCATGCACGGCTTGGCCTTAAATGTGCATCCCGACCTATCGTACTTCAACCACATCATTCCCTGTGGCATTCAAAATAAAGGCGTGACCAGCATGGAAAAGGAACTTGGCTTTGCCCCGTCGGTAAGTGAGGTGGCAGATAAAGTTTGCGGTTATTTGGGGGAATTATTTGCATGGGAGGCGGTTTAACCATTAAAGGTTTCCTTTGTGGTGGGCTTTTCTCATACCAAATCCACATCTAAAATTCTGTCTTCAAAATCAGCGTACTTAATCTATTGAAAATGTGTTAGAATACTTGGTGATGGTTTGTTAATTGACTTCTATGGTGCAAAAACAAATTCGAACATATTGCCAGACGTAAATAATTCTCATTTACCTCCCTCTGGTCATTGAGCTACCCTCCGGCGCTCAATTGAAACTGCCATTCTTAAAACCCGAAATCCAACCAGAATTAACCGCCAATACTCAAATCCCACTTCTCCCCCAAAAACATCACCGTACCATTAAACAACCCCACGGCCTTGCCATTGCTGATCAACCGGACTTGATAGCGACCGAGGCGCTTGCTGCGGTGCTGCTCTTCGGCAATGGCTTCGATGGTGTCGCCTTCGTTGATGGCTTTGAGATACGACATGCTGCAATCTATGCTCATGGCCTTCTCTCCATGGGCATTGGCAGCAAAGGCCAAAGCGCTGTCGGCCAACGAGTAGGCAATGCCACCGTGGGCCACTTTAAAGCCGTTGCTCATCTGCGAATTTACACGCATGCTCAACCAACAGTAACCCGGCTGCGCGTCAAGTATGTCTATGCCCAGCCACTGACTAAAAGCATCGTTGGCCATCATATGTTCAACGATGGGCGACTTCATTCGTTGGGGGTTTCGATGGTACTGCCTTCTACGGCACCTACAACGATTTCTAGGGTCAATAATATGTTCATGACTTCTGCCATACCAATGGTGTCTTCCTTGAGAAAATCGTCGTAGTATATGTCAAACAATTGATTCAAGACGCGGGGGTTATCGGCAGAAACGAAGATGTCGTCCAAACTGATTTCTTCGCGTTCGTCGAGTTCATCATAACGCACTACAGCAGCTTTTACCCGCTTCTCAATGTCTTCGGGTTTGGCAGTGTTTAAGGGAATGCCACGCATTTTAAAACCCAATTGCACACTCATCAACGCAAGGACAAAAAACTCGATGTCTTGTTCTTCAAAATCCTCTGTCAGACTGAGAATAAAACGCATGAGATAGGGCTGCTCCTCGAGGATCAACTCCGCGTTTTTGTTGTATTCTTCATTGTCCCACCGATAAATGGTATCTATGGCGGCCGTTAGTAAATCACTCGGTGGCTTCTGGCTCATAATATGATTTTTGCGTTGGCGACAAAGGTACAACCATCGCTTTAACTGCCATGATGGATAACCGGCAGATTAAAACATATCGGGATACCGCTGAAGCAGGGATTGGTATTGTTGTTCTACCTTCTTTTGAAACGCCTTTGCTTCGTTGGTTTCGGGGTGCAGTGGCCGGTGGGCTTTGTTGCGCAAATACGCACCATAATCTCTATACCACTGCTGTGCATCTTTACTGAGTGCCCATTCGTGAAATATCTGCCGAATGTATTCAACGGCTTCATCGGTGGGGTGCTTTCTATCAGTGGTGTAAAAACGGTAATCGCGCAGCTCATGGTGCATAATTTCGTAGGCGGGAAAGTACAGGATGTCGCCGCGCTTTTCCAGTTCGTGACAAAAAAGATGCAGCAAGGCCTTTCCGCGGGCATTGGCCACGGCATCGTCGTAGCGAACGGGACTGATGCTCACCACAAAGCGGGTTTCCGGCCAAAGCGCACGCATGGATATCCATGTTTGCATGAGCGCCTCCAACGAGGGGAGTTCGCGATTAAACAGGTGACCGGGTAACTTGTGGCAATTGTTGACAATCTCTCCGCTGTCTTTTTTTACCCACACCCAACCGGTGCCAAAGGTTAAAAACACCACGGGATTTTGTTGCATCATGGTTTTTGCGGCAAGTAAATCTGCATGGATGTGTTCGAGCACTTTTGATGGCTCAACCGAAGCGTATTTGCCGTGATGGTCGAAAGAGCACCACAATTCACCCGATTGAACCAAGTCCTTTTCGCTATACGTACGGTCTTCGGCCAGCCAAATCATCTGCTTCATCGCCGAAATGGGGTTATAGGTAATGCCGAAGGGATTGACCAGTGCATTCCACTTCTTATTTTGAAAATCAAAACCGATGTTTTCGCTGAAACAAGAGCCTATAAACAGCATAGGGGTGTGACGTTCAATACCACCCCAAGGTTCAGCGCGTTTAACTTTACTAATCATCACAGCACAACACCCAAAAGCAAATACACCATGCGGCCTTCAGGGCCATTGGCAAACACCGGATTGAGATCGTAACCGGCGGAAAGCTTGTAACTGCCGTAACCCAATTGGGCGGCTAAACCATAACGAAAACGCTGAAAGTGATAATTGCCACTGCTTTTCACCCGCATCTGATCGCCATAATCGTCAATGAATATCTGACGTTGATATCCGTTGATGCGGAGGCCAACCTCACCGCCAATACCAAATGTAAATCCATTATCTAAGCCATAATCACTGAAGTCCAAATGCACCATTAAGGGTATATTCATGTAGCTCACCACCACCTGACTGCGAATCATATCCACGTCTTCCAATGGCAAAATATTGACACCATCCTGATTTTTAACCAAGGCGTTGTTATCACTGAGTCCTAAGCGGTGTACGGAAAACTGCAACCCGTATTGAAACACCAACGGCGTTTTGCTGAGTCTATACTTGCCCCCCATGCCAAACTTCCAGGCCCAAGAGCGCAGCAACTCGGCTTCGTTGTTTCCGTCGTTAAGGGCAAAATCGCTAGTCACCCAGTTGTTGAGACCAAAATGTACGTCGATCCAAGGAAGGTGTTCTCGTTGAAACTTTACCTTCCTTACGTAGATGTCATAATTCTCCTGAAGGCGGTCTTTCCATTTTTCCTCGTCGGTCCTTTCCGACTGTGCGTGGAGGTTAATCGTAAAAGCAAGAAGTATAATAAGGCAGCAAAAGCGAGGCATAATAGAATAATTTGCGCTAAAGGTAAGGCGTTTTTTTCTGCTGTAAAAGAGGAATGCATTACCTTTGACGGAATCATCGTAACCCAATAGTGATTACGCTAAAGCCCACAACCATGAGAACCATCTCTTCAATTCTCCTTTTTGCAATGGCAATGGTATTTGCCTCATCTTGTCAGCAAGAAGCCGATAGCACGACAACATCAATGGTCGATACCTTGTCCTACGAATACAAAACCATTGAAAAAACCATTGGTGACTGCGATGTCAGTTGTTTACAAGTACGTTTAAAGTCTTTACATTTCACTGACGCTGATGTCATTCAAGGCCAAGTAGACAGTATCATGCTGCGCATAGGAACCAATACCTACAGCAGTTTAAACGCCTTTATCGATGAAAGCGTTGAAGAGTACACCCGATTAAAGGAAGAAATTCCGTCTTATGACATGCCTTGGGAACTGGAGCGCATGGCTGTGGTCAACTACAACCAAAACGGATATATCGGCATTAGTGTGTCTGATTACTCATTTACTGGAGGTGCGCATCCCAATAGTTACCATCAGCACAGTTTATTTTCCATCGATGATGGCCAAGTGGTCAAATGGTCCAACATTGTTGCCGATACCGACGAGTTTTTAACCTTTGCAGAATCCCGTTTTAGAGACAATAAATCCCTTTCAAAAACGGCCTCGTTTGAAGCCGAAGGGTATTGGTTTGAAGGCGATGTCTTTTATTTACCAGACAATTTTTTTCTGGATGAAAATGGCATCAACTTTTTCTACAATGCCTACGAAATCGCCCCCTACAGTGAGGGCGCCATTGTACTAAGTATCGGTTGGGAAGAAATGAGTACCTATCTTAAAAAGGGTGTGGTTTTGATTGAAAAATAACAAATGGTTGTAGGTTAACAATCTTTTCTATTAAGCATGCGTGTTTTGGTGAAGGCTTGCTTAACGGCTTGCGATAAGCACCACTTCTTTCTCTGCATAAGCGTATTGATTCTCTCGTTGTTCTTCAAACGTTCGCACGTCTACTTCAAAGCCAACTTTCTCTAGTCGCTCCTTTAGCCCATCCACCGAGTAAATACGAACGTGGTCGTCTTGACCAAAGTGTATTTCCCTTTCTACAGGATCTGTGATTGAGGAATCCTCGTAAATATCGCCTTCGTGAAATGGCGTTTGTATGATGCAGTGACCGCCCGGCTTTAGTACACGATATAACTCACTCATGGCCTTTTGGTCGTCGTCGATGTGCTCCAACACGTGGTAGCAGAGAATCAAATCAAATTGATTATTAGGACATTCAATATTAGTTATATCGTATGATTGATCAGCAATAAAATCGCCAGACAAATCGGTGCTGATGTAGTTTTTCACCGCCTTTTTCATCTTTCGGTACATGTTTCTCGAAGGAGAAAAGTCGAGAACCACAGGGTCATTTGCAAGAAATGAAGTGCTGACAATATTCCACAGTCGTCGGGTTCTTTCCAAGCTGCCGCATTTGGGGCACAATCGGTCGCCATTCATGGGAACGAACGACTTTAACCCGGCATTGCATATGTTACAGCAGTAGTCTTTCCCTTTGTATTTCAGGTAGTAAATACTGCGAAAAACACCTTCATATCGGAAAAGAAGCTTTCTGGGAAGCAACGACAACACAATAGACTTAAGTCTGGAGTAGAGGTTCATGTATTGACTATTGGTCATTTATTTTGCACAAATGTAGTGAATGTTCTAAACATTCACCTTTAACGTAATAAGGTTCGCAACCGCTGACTTCGAGGAATGCGAAACAAATAAACGAAGGCCACCAAAGAGAAAAAACCCGCAATGCCAAACACCAATGGAAAGCGTTCGGGCATACCACGGTAAAGCCAGCCCGAGACCAATGCACCAAGACCAATTCCAGTTTCAAGAGCAATGTACATGGTGGCTAAGGCGCGTCCACGGTGGTTTTCATCGGCCAAGTCGATGGTCCAAGCGGCAACCGTAGGCGACGCCATGCCAATGGCAAAACCAAAAAACACGGCGCCTACCATTAATGCCGTAACACTGCTGGCAAAGGCAATGGTAAGCATGGCCACCATCATGGTGGCTGTGGCACCTTGTAACACTGGTACTCGGCCAAATCTATCAGACGCCCGACCGGCCAATAAGCGTATGGTCAAAGAGGAAAGGGTGAAAACGGCAAAGAATAATCCTTTGTTTTTCATGCCCAAATGTGCAGAAACTTCTGGTATAAGCGTGAGGATGGTACCAAAGCTAAAAACGGCCAACATTAAAATCAAAGACGGGTTCAGCACGCGACGTTCAATGATTTCGTCTTTGCGCAGTGTTAAAAACGACCACTTCATGCGTTGTGGCTCGGGCAGTGTTTCTCTCAGTCTGGTCAAGAGTAATGCCGACAACCCACTAACGGCGGCTGAGGAAAAAAACAGCACATTAATGGGGGCGTGCGCCGCAATCCACCCGCCAAGTGCCGGTCCGGCAGCCATGCCGAGAGAGGCAAACAACGAATGTAGTCCTAAGGCCTCTCCGCGTCGTTGAAATGGCACCACATCGGCGATGTAAGCGGAGGTTCCCGTAGGTGTAAACCCCGTAGAAAATCCGTGTAAAAAACGCAGCAATAAAAACCCGCCTATGGTGGCCAATAAGGGGTAAAGCAAACTGATTGAAGTACACACAATGACTCCCACAAGCATCACAGGTACGCGACCAATGCGATCGGCCAGTTTTCCGCTAAACGGTCGCGACAACCCCGCCGTGAGCGTAAACAGCGAAATGATTAACCCGATGTACTGCTCACCGCCCATGGAGGCCAAGTAAGCCGGCAGTTCGGGAATGAGCATATTGAAACTGGAAAAAAACAAGAACGAACTGATGGACAACAATACAAACTGCCGATTGGCAAATGCCGGCATTCGAAATAAGGGTTTACTTAATTGCATTCGTTAACGGCGTTTATAAATATGATTTACTGGGTAAGGTAAAGTTAAATAATGCAATTGTGATTCAGTGGTTTAAAATGTGATAAAATAAAACTTCAGATTTTTAGATTCCGGTATCTGGCATATTGTTCATCAAATGTTTTGCTTATTTTACCCTTAATTTTTCTGGATTCTGTCGGCAATCAAAAATGCTTGCAATTGTAATTCGTTTGTTATCTATCCAATAAATGATTTTATAGTTGCTTATTACCAGATAATGGAAATCTTCGGACATTTTAGACAAAAGTTCTTCTTTGGGACCGGCGAAAGGATTCTCATGTAAAATTTCAACGCCTTGAATAATTTTATTTATTAACTGCCGGGCAACCCTAGGACTGGCTTCTAGTGAGTAATAGTCAAAAATATCATTTAACTGTTTAGCTGATAATTCAGACCATTCAATCGTTACCTCCATGATTTAATGCGTTGCTTTAACGCTTCATGCGAAACAACCCGACCATTTGCCTGGTCTTCTTTTGCTTGGTCAATCATTGCATAGAATTCTTCTAAAGTCATTGCTTCCAATGCCGTATTATTTTTTCTCTGCTTCTCCAAGCGGATAAAAAACTCGAGTTTCTCAATGATCTTTTCATCTGAGATTTTTAAAAATTCTTCTATCAGATTGAGCTTTCTGGCTTGTATGTCCATCTCTTTTGCGATTACTTATATGCAAATATAATGAAATTTGTGCCATCAACACTCAAATCAAGGTATTGAATTTCATTCTTTGAAAAACCATATTGTACTAATGAAATAACCTGCACAGCCTAGGGATTTACCCAGGGTGAATTCAATTCCCAAACAACCGTACGATATCATTCCCATTCGCCAAGATAATCAGTCCCAAAAGGATGAAAAACCCGACGATTTGGGCGTTTTCCAAGACCTTGGTGGAAGGCTTGCGACCGGATATCATTTCCCATAGCACAAAAACCACATGTCCACCGTCCAGGGCAGGAATGGGCAGGATGTTTAAGAATGCTAGCATCAAACTCAAGAAAGCGGTGAACGACCAAAAGCGCTCCCAGTTCCATTTGGTGTCAAACTGATTGGCAATCATAATAAACCCGCCAACTTCTTTGTAAGCACCAGTTTTGGGATTGGCGATCAACTTAAACTGACGGATGTAGTCGGTCAGCAATTGACGCGATTTGGTAAATGAGGCCGGTATGGCTTCAAAAAATCCGTAGGTCTTAACTTCGGTATTGAACTGGTCGGTAGGACTGGCGGTAAATACGCCCATTCTTCCACTTTCCGGTATGTTGACGTCTGTGCTCATGGCGATGCCATCGCGCTCATAGTCTACAGTGACCGTTTCCCCTTTAAAATCGGGCAAACGCTCAATCCACTGATCAAAAAATGGCATGGGTTCTCCATTGAGGCCAACAATATTGTCCCCCTCTTTCAATCCCGCTTCTTTCGCCGGAGAATCTTCCGTAAACCCACCTACAATGTAACGAAAACGAGGACCTATAAACGACCCGCGCGAAGCGATTAGTCGGGCAACATCTTCTTCGGTGTAAGTAATGCTCACCATTTCGCCGTCGCGTTCTACTTCAATGATACCACGCTCATTGAGCAAGACTTCAATGGGCAATTGATTAAAGCGTTCGGGCAGTTTTCCGTTGACACTACGAATGATATCGCCACTTTCTAACCCCATGGCACGGGCATTTTCGTCTACAGTAATGCCGTACTTGACTTCTTCTGTGGGCAAATACTCCTCCCCCCAATACAACAACATCCCGAAGAAAATGGCCAGAGCAACAAATACATTGACCGCCACGCCACCTACCATAATGATGAGGCGTTGCCATGCCGGCTTACTGCGAAACTCCCAAGGTTGAGGCTCCTTTGCCATTTGCTCTTTGTCCATCGACTCATCAACCATTCCGGCAATTTTTACGTAGCCGCCCAATGGCAACCAGCCGATACCGTACTCGGTACCGCCTACTTTTTTCTTAAACAAAGAAAACCAAGGGTCGAAGAACAAGTAAAATTTTTCTACCCTTGTTTTAAATAATTTGGCGGGAATGAAGTGGCCAAGTTCGTGAAGAACAATGAGTAATGATAAACTCAAAATGAATTGACTGGCCTGTACAAATATATCCATGAGTGGTGTGCGATTGGCAAAATTTACAAGCTGCAAAAGTAAGACAACTAAAAAGATTAAACGTCTATATTTTACGCTTGTTCAATGCAATGGTTGTATTTTCGCGGCTTGAATGTGCGATTTTAACATCGCCTTTGCCGTTTGTATAGTCGTTAGTGCCTGTATGTAAAGCTTGATGCCTGAAAAAAAGGCGTGTTTAATACGCTTATCGTCGAACTTTCTGGTTCAGCCACTAAACCAATTGTTGGTATAATATTGTTTGAAAAAAATTGTGGACACATGTCATATCCCGAGTATAAAAGCGGTTTAAAATTAACCGACATCCACCAGTCAAATTTGCAGTGGTGGAAAAACGCTGAGGTGTTCAAACGCTCCATCAGTGAGCGCGAAGGCAAACCTACCTTTACCTTTTATGAAGGACCGCCAAGTGCCAACGGAATGCCCGGTATTCACCACGTGATGGCCCGCACCATAAAAGACGTGTTTTGTCGATATAAAACGCAGCAGGGCTTTCAAGTAAAACGCAAAGCCGGCTGGGATACGCATGGTTTGCCCGTTGAGCTTTCGGTGGAAAAAACCCTTGGCATCACCAAAGAAGACATCGGCAAAACCATCACGGTGGAAGAATACAACGCCGCTTGTCGCAAAGAAGTGATGAAGTACACAGACGTGTGGAACAATCTGACCGAACAAATGGGCTACTGGGTAGACATGAGTGATCCATATGTCACCTACGAAAACAAATACATCGAATCGGTATGGCACTTGCTTCGTCAACTATTCGATAAAGATCTTCTGTACAAAGGATACACCATTCAGCCGTATTCTCCTGCAGCAGGAACGGGGTTGAGCTCTCACGAAATCAATCAGCCGGGCTGTTACCGCGATGTGAAAGACAGTAGTATGGTGGCGCAGTTTGCCGCCAAAACACCCGAAGCGGTCAATGCCGCATTTCAAACGGAACACAATGACGACCCGGTATTTTTTATCGCTTGGACCACCACACCTTGGACGCTGCCTTCGAATACCGCGCTTACCGTTGGCAAATCCATCGCGTATGTGCTGGTAGACACGTTCAATCAGTACACCCATACACGCATGCGGGTGGTGCTGGCTGAGGCACTGTTGGCGAAAAACTTCGGCAAAAAATTCCAACGCGTAGAAGAGGAACGTGATCTTCAGAACTACAAAGAAGGCGATAAAAAGATTCCTTATCGCGTGTTGGGACAATGCACTGGAGCCGATTTGCTCGGACAAAAATACGAGCAGTTGCTGCCTTACGCCCAGCCCATGGAAAACCCCGAACAGGCTTTTCGCATCATTC
>JAIUMB010000016.1 GCA_022565745.1 Cryomorphaceae bacterium
CCCACGAGTGTTAGCACATAACTGGCCACATCTTGCATTTCGGTAGCGCTGAGTTGGTTTCTCCAAGGGGTCATCCCTTTTTCTACCACACCGTATTTGATGACTCTAAATACGTCATTGATGGTGTTGCCGTGAATCCAGTATTCGTCGGTAAGGTTGGGGCCTACACCACCGCCGCCATCGGCTGCATGGCACGCCACGCAATTGGTTTGGTATATCTTAGCACCATTGGCCAATCTTTGGTCGTCTTCAACCATGGTCACATTGGTTTCGTCAACCATTCCGCCAACTTTCTCAAAATAAGCAGCTACATCAGCTTCGGCGCGCTCCATTTCTGCGCGGTATTCCTCGCTGCTAGACGGACCGCCCATCATATGAAAATAGACAAGGTAAACAACAGCAAAACCAATGGTAATGTAGAATCCATATAACCACCATGGAGGTAGAGAATTATCTAATTCTCTAATGCCATCGTACTCATGGTCCAGTTGTAAGTCTTTTTCTTTTTCCATTGGCTTAAGGCCGGCAAACCAGCGGTACCAGCGACTAAATGAATCTTCCGACTCTTCAGCAGCGGCTTCAGTGGTAGCTTCTTCTTCTGCCTTCTTGGCCAACTCTGGTCGCATATGTAAAGCGATTTCATCAAAGGCGCGTTTGACCGAATAGTAGGCCAAACCAAGGAGAATGGCCACCAAGATAAATAGCCAGAAATAGGTGTCGCTAAAGATGCCGTAGAAAAAATCTGCGGAGCTAGAAGCGTAAGTTGCTGCCGGAAGCATAATGAAAACCGGAAGTATGGGCTTGAAAAATGATTTATCGTTCATGACGTGAAAAATTATCGTTAGTCGTCTAGTGGGAGTTTACTTTCTTCAGCGTAAGCTTCTTTTTTCATCAAGACCACGCGAATGACCATGAGAGTAAAGAAGGTGAAGAATATGCCGAGTGACAGTATGGGATACCATTCGATGTTGGCGATGGTTTCCATGTGTCCTTTGATGAATTTCAACATAGCAAATTAGTTTTGAGCAACTTGCTCTGGTTTCACTTTGATGTCGGTGCCCAAACGTTGCAAGTAAGCAATCATTGCAATGATTTCTTCTTTATGGCTTACTTCAATGTCGGGATCTTGATTAAGCTCTTCAGCAATGGCACGTGCCTGCTCGGTAAGCAGCATTTCGGCATTTTCGATTTCCTCATCTGTATAAGGAACACCTAATCGCTGCATGACTTGCATTTTCTTGACAGTATAACGGGTATCGAGTTCGTTCACTTTCCCGTCGTAGTTGAACAACCAAGGATAACGTGGCATAATGGATCCATCTGAAGTGTAGGTGGGGTCCCACATGTGCTTGTAGTGCCAGCTGTGCGGGTATTTGCCACCAACGCGATGAAGGTCAGGCCCGGTTCGCTTAGAGCCCCATAGGAATGGGAAATCGTAAACAAATTCACCGGCTTTAGAGTATTCTCCGTATCGTTCGGTTTCTGAACGGAAAGGACGAATCATCTGGGTGTGACAGGCATTACAGCCTTCGCGTATGTATAGGTCTCGTCCTTCCAATTCAAGTGCCGTATACGGTTTTACACTTTCGATTTTAGGGATGTTGGAGTCGACCATCATGGTGGGGATAATTTCTACAATACCACCAATTAAAATTACAATGATACTTCCAATCATAAGCTGTGTTGGACGACGCTCAATCCATCTGTGCCAGTGCTCGCCTTTGTGTTTGGTGTACTTGGGCTCCAAGGCTGGAGCTTCGGCTTCTTCTTCGGCAAGGAATGAGCCAGAGCGGATGGTTTTAACCACGTTGACCGCCATAAAGCCAATACCAACCAAGTATAGTGCACCACCGATGGCGCGAAGTGCGTACATTGGCATCAATTGGGTAACTGTTTCTAGGAAGTTGCCGTAAACTAAGGTTCCGTCTGGATTAAATTGCTTCCACATCAAGCTCTGGGTAAACCCACTAACGTACATGGGAAGTGCCCAGAATACGATACCAAGCGTGCCAATCCAGAAGTGGGTATTGGCCAATTTTTCACTGTACAAGTTGGTGCGATACATGCGAGGTAGAAGCCAGTAGGTCATACCAAAAATCAAGAATCCATTCCAGCCTAGGGTGCCAATATGCACGTGTGCAGGAATCCAGTCGGTATAGTGGGCAATGGCGTTGACATTTTTCAATGACAACATTGGTCCTTCAAAGGTGGCCATACCATAAGCGGTAACGGCAACAACGAAAAATTTAAGAACGGCACTTTCTTTTACTTTATCCCACGCACCGCGCAGAGTAAGTAGTCCGTTGAGCATACCACCCCAAGATGGGAAGATGAGCATGATACTAAACACAACACCAAGGCTCTGTGCCCAGTCGGGAAGGGCTGTATAAAGCAAGTGGTGAGGACCTGCCCATATATAGATAAAAATCAACGCCCAAAAGTGGATGATTGATAGTTTGTAAGAGTAAATAGGGCGATTTGCTGCTTTGGGAAGAAAGTAATACATCAAACCAAGTATGGGCGTAGTGAGGAAGAACGCCACCGCATTGTGTCCATACCACCACTGAACAAGAGCATCTTTAACTCCACTGTAGGCGGAGTAACTCTTCATGAAGTGAACGGGTAGTTCAATGTTATTGACAATGTGAAGTACGGCAACCGTAACAAAGGTAGCGATGTAGAACCAAATGGCTACGTATAGGTGGCGCTCACGGCGGCGGAGGATGGTCCAGAACATGTTGACACCGAATGCTACCCAAACCAAGGCAATGGCGATGTCAATGGGCCATTCCAATTCGGCATATTCTTTTGAGGAGGTGTATCCTAAAGGCAGGGTAATTACAGCTGCAATAATGATGAGCTGCCACCCCCAGAAGTGAAAATTCGTGAGAAAATCACTGGCCAGACGCGCTTTGAGCAATCGCTGAAGCGAGTAGTAAATACCGGCAAACATCGCGTTACCAACAAAAGCAAAGATGACTGCGTTGGTGTGGAGCGCGCGAATGCGACCGTATCCTAGAATGGATAGGTCAAAACTAAGTGCCGGAAAGATAAGCTGTAGGGCCACTAAAAGGCCTACGAGCATACCTACAGCACCAAACACCAATCCCGCCAGTAAGAAGTTGCGGACGACGGTGTTGTTGTACGAAAATTTCTGCATTTCCATAATTCAGGGGTTGTTTAGGTTCCTTCTTTTTGTTTGGGTTTTTTCTCAAATAGCATACGCATGGCTGGGGTATCACCATCCTCATACTGACCGTTTTTCAGCGACCATAAAAAGGCCAGCAAAAAACCCAGTGCTAAGAAGAGAGAAATGAAGATGAGGACAAAAATGATTTCCATGAGTATGACTCTTTTTCAATGCACAAAGCTATTTGATAAGATTTGTCGTTTTTATGACAGACCTCAGAAAAAAAAGTGATTTATATCAGTTTTTGACCAAAAAAAAAACCGCCCAACTGGGCGGTTTTTTTACTGGTACGGTGAATGTTCACTATTCGACAACTTTGATCCACAAGTCTCCATCATAGCGACCATTCGCTTTAGATGCGCGCGCTTGTTGCGCTTCTTGATAAGTGTTGAATTTGAATAAGAAAACATAGAACATGTTGTTGCTTGGATCGCGGAATACGCCAGCGTCCATGCCCTTGTCTTTTACCGATTGTGCTTTTCTGTTGGCATTGGCTTCAGAGCCAAATACTCCGGCAGTTACATAGTAGCCTTTTGAACCGGCTTCTACCTTACTGGCTGATGCAGCATCAAGGTCACTACCTTTAGAGCGTGTCTCTTGCTCGCGCTGGGTGGCTTGTTGCTGACGACGCTCTTCTTCCTGACGGCGGCGACGCTCATCGGCTGCTTGATCCATAGTCTGGCCTTCTTCTTCTGCTTTTTTTCGTGCTTCTTCATACTCTCTTCGCAAGTCGTCTTTGATCTCTTCCATTTTCTCTTCAATGGTTTGATCCATGTCGTCTTTGCGACGACGATCCATTTGACGCATGCGCTTCACTTCGCTTTCAAGACGCTCTACACGACTATCTCCGCCAAATCTCCAAGTAAGCATGATTTCCTGACTGGTACCCAAGTTGGCTGAGTACTGGTTGGTAGAAAAGTCATAAGCATAACCCACGGTAAGGCGATCGTTGAGGTGATACCCAATATTACCAGTTACCGCATAGTTAGAACGGTACATGGCACCAACAAAGAACAGGTTTTTAAGATTCAACATCGCACCTGCATCCACCATAATGGGCACGTTTTCAGCCGCGCGTACCATAACCATCGGGCTTAACACAACTCGATCTGGAGTAATTTCAAAATCGTATTGGGTATTAAACATGAAGTGGCGAATGGTGTTGTATTGAACTTCAAGATCAGGCTGGTTAACAAAACGTACCGGACTACCAAGCAGTTGAGGAACAGCTGCGCCTATTTGAAATTGTCCCAATCGCAAGTTGATTCCTGTATTGATATCAAATAGACCGCGCCCGGAAAAATCGCCCGATAATACGGGGTCGGCAGCAGACGTGGCGTTAATGGCCGCGTTGTTTAGTCCAGAGTTCATAAACCCTCCGGCCAAACCAAAGCTTAAAAAGTTGTTTTCACTCAACTGTACGTGATAAGCATAAGCGCCATAAAACCCATAGGTTTGAATGATTCCTGCCTCATCGTTAAATCCGTAAACACTATATCCGATTTTATCGGAGCCAATGTTTCCGTTAAGAGCCAAAGCCGCCGTTTGTGGCGCACCTTGCACACCTTGCCACTGTCGACGGTAAATCGCAGATAGCTCTGTGCTTCCTGACGTACCACTTTGAGCCGGATTGTAGATGTATGGTGTGAAAAAATAATTTGAATACAAAGGGATCTGCTGTCCGCGCACTGATAATGCAGCACCGAAAAGCAAGCATGTGATTGAAATACTTAGAATTCTATTCATGACAATGTTATTTTAGCTGGGTGAGCAATTATTGATTGTTGCGAACAATGGTAACCATTCCTTTATATCGCACCGAATTGTTGTGTTCTAGAATGATGACATAAGCACCATCAGGGAGTTGTGAACCGCCATTGTCTATACCCGTCCAATCATTTTGGTAATTCTCCGTGTTGTACACCTCAGAACCCCAACGGTTGATAACGGTAAGTCCGCAAACGTCACCTGCCATGATTTCAGACAAGTCCAATTCATCGTTAATTCCATCACCATTGGGTGAAATAAAGTTAGGAACACGATCAACCACTTCCCACAACTCAGGTTCAATCTCGTCTTCTGGTAATGGCACAACAAATACTTGCATGGAGTCAATATCGGTACATCCATTAGGGCCTACGATCTCAAGATAGTAAGTCACAGTGTCTGGCTTACCAGAAGCGATGGTAAATGGATTTGCTCTTCTCGGGTCACTAAAGAATACAGGCTTATTGGCCGACCAGTAATAACTAACCCCACCGCTACCATCTAATTGAATGATAGAGTCGGGATTGGTGGTTTGGTCTGGCCCTGCATCCGCTGTTGGCGAAAAGAAAATGGCGTGAACAGTATCGGTACTCGAGCATCCATTTGGACCAAAACCTTCCACAACGTATGTGCCTGGACTAGATATGTAGATGGTTGAGCCCGTTTGACCGGTACTCCATTCGTAGGTAAAGGAATTTCCTTGTGCCACGACCAAGACAGAATCACCCGGACAAAGCCCAATGGTATCAACAGTGATGTTTGTAAACACAAAGGGAAGTGGAACCCAGTTAACGGTGATGGTATCACTGACCCATGAACAGGTTTGATTCTCGATTAGCAAACGGAATTGCGTGGTGTCAATAAGATCTTCACCGTTGACCTGAAGCCAAGGGTTTTCAGCACCGGGAATGGTGGTCCATGACCCTACGGTAAATACTTGCCATTTATAATCCCAATTATTTACTGTATCGCTTGCACTAAGCATAATGCTGTCGTTTTCACAAATCGATAGGGTTGGGTTGGCCCCTGGAGGCCAATTAACCAATTGAACTGGACTAACTGGCGTGGTGTCGGTAATGACCCAAAAAACAGAAGAGGTGTCAACGCAAAAACTGTCATTTACACTAAGGAAAACACGCATGGTGGTATCCACAGTTAATGTTTGTAATGTATCACCAACCAAGGGATACAAAACGCGATTACCAACTAAGTTTAGACTGTCGGAGAACCACTGATAACTGTAGGTAACTCCGGTAGGCGGGGTAGGACCACTCAAAACGCCGGTATCGCCATAACAAAAACGTATGGTATCAGGAGAAATTTGAATGCCTGTACCAGGCTGAGGTGTGATGGTGCTGGGAGGCAAATACTCATTGATAACAAAGTCATCGGTAAAAGCCTGACAAAGACCTAAGGTCAAACGCAGTGAATACACGCCTGTTTGAGTGACCAAAAGTGTGTCGGATCCGGAACCGCTCTGACCAGGTATCTGAGCGCCACCTTCAAACCAACGATATTGAAAACTTTCACCAGGCGCAGGTGTCGGAGCGCGGAGAATGACAGAATCACCTTCGCAAAAGCGCCAATCGTTAAACGCAGTACTGAAGTATGCGCCTTCTACGGTAAGTCCGGAGTCAACCGGAGGAAGTTTGCCAACAATGATATTGGAAACGGTATCCCCTTGAATAATGGGGTTTGAGCCCGTAACTCTAATGCTGTATGCTCCTTGAGGTGTGTTGCAAGGAATCTCGGCGTCGATTTGATAAGAGCCTGTTGCAAATGCAGTGAGTGGCGTGAATTCAATGAAGTTGCCATTAAATACGCCGCTGTTGTTTGAAAGCTCAACGCGAAACTGATTACCAGCGTTTGATGCTTGAGCACCTACACTAAAAGTAACCGTAATCGAGTCGCATTGACATGCCTGCGAGGGCGCATTCGTGTTAATGATTTGACCATTTAGTGAAAGCGGTAATGACGCAATCAAAAAACCACCCACCAGTTGTAACATTTTTTTCATAGTGCAAAATGTTTTAGTTGCTTTGGTTTGTTAAACATTTACTTTTACAAATAAACACTTAACGTTAAACATATAAGTAATGACCCTGTTTTTTTACAATGCATTACAAGGTGCATAATTAGCTGTCAAAACTACAACACATATTTTTATTTAATTAAAATAGCTCCTTTTTTATTTAAAGACATTTTTGTTTATCTTTCGAAATAATTCACTTAAAGTATAACTAATTCAACACAAGCACAGATGATAAGTAAAAAGGTCGAACAGGCAATGGTAGATGCTGCAGAATTTCTCCAAAAAAAACACAAACACTTTGATTGGGTTGGTTTTTACATAATGAACAACGAGGCAAAAACACTTCATTTAGGTCCTTATCTTGGTGCGGCAACAGAGCACACGGTTATTCCCTACGGTAAAGGAATTTGTGGTCAAGTAGCTGTTTCCGGACAAATGTATCACGCGAGCGATGTGGGGCAAGAAGACAATTATATAGCATGCAGTATTGAGACAAAGTCTGAGTTGGTTTTGCCTATTTATGATGCCCGAGGTAAGCTTGTGGCTCAATTGGATATAGACTCTCATGAAAAAAACACCTTTACACCGGAAGTGATAGAGTCTTGTGAAAAGGTCTGTGCGCAAATTGGCAAGCTGTGGGGTGTCTAAATAAATGGGCGATTTGATCACACCGTTTTGTTCCGTAATATCGCTAAAAACTCATCTCGGGATAATTCTACGGCGCCTAGTCTCTTGAGGTGTTCGGTGGGTACTTGGCTGTCGACTAGGCGTATGTCGGGCATGGACTGAACGGTTTTGATAAAAGCGAATTTGCTGGCGTTGGATGTGTTTGAAAACATGCTTTCGCCATAGAGAACCCCGTTGATGTAAAGGCCGTATAGTCCGCCCACCAATGTATCGTTTTCCCATGTTTCACCAGAGATGGCTAATCCTATTTCATGGAGTTTCATCATGGCTGTGCGGTAATCATCCCAAATCCATGTCCCCGCTTGATTGTGTCGGGGTATATTGGCACAGGCTTCAAGCACTTCAGCAAATGCGGTATTCATTTTAAAAGTAAAGCGACTGCCATTGAGGTAAGGTCGCATGGATTTTTGAATGTGGAGTTCATTTGGGTAAAGAACCATACGGGGGTCTGGACTATACCAACAAGGACCATAAGGACTGTCGTGCCAAGGAAATAATCCGTGTTGATAAGCATCTATCATAGTACTGGGCTGTAAGTCGCCCCCAGCCGCCACAAAGCCATCTTCATGAGAAGTGTTGATTTCGGGAAATTCATAGACGCCTATTTGCATTTGCACTGTATTTTCGCGCAAAAGTACACAGATTAATGATTATTATCATCGCCGCCATGGCGCAGAATCGCACCATAGGTAACAACAACGACTTGATTTGGCATCTGCCTAACGACCTTAAGCGCTTTAAGCGTTTGACCTTGGGGCACCCCATGATTATGGGTAGTAAAACGTTTGACTCCCTTGGTGGGAAGCCTTTGCCAAAACGCACCAATATTGTCATTACTAGAAGAACTGATTTTCACGCGCCAGGAGCAGTGGTGGTTCACTCTTTAGAAGAGGCCATTGAAACAGCAAAAAAAGAAGACAGCACGATATTTATAGCCGGTGGGGGCGAGATATATCGTCAAGCACTAGAATGCGCTGACGTCATGGAGCTGACCATCATACACCGTGATTACAAAGGCGACACTTCGTTTCCTAAATGGGGCGATGATTGGCAAGAAGTTGCTCGTGAAGACATTACAGACGATCCGGATGTGGACTTTAATTATAGCTTTGTGCGGTATGAGAAAAAGTAAAGCATCTTGTTTGTGTGTTTAATTACAGATGGTTAGTGGGTTCTGAATGGCAGGGATAAAAAAAAACATCCTTTTTTAAAAATAATTGTTGCAAGAATTCATAACCACAGTATATTTGCACCCGCAAAACGGCAAACGTGTCGTTTTTAATTTGGGAGATTAGCTCAGCTGGTTCAGAGCACCTGCCTTACAAGCAGGGGGTCACTGGTTCGAACCCAGTATCTCCCACAACGCAAGGGATGAAATGATAGGTTTCATCCCTTTTTTTGTGCTTTTGATTGGTGTAGTCTTAATTCTAAAATGCGCTCATCGCGTTTTTATACAACAAAATGCTATAGAGTATTATTGATTCGAGGCTTTTAGAACATTATTCTTGCTTTCTCCTCAACTCAAAGTTTTTCCCCAAATACACTTTTCGAACCTGCTCATCATTGGCAAGGTCTTCGGCAGAACCTGATTTGAGAATATTGCCTTCGAACATAAGATAAGTTCGGTCGGTGATGGCCAATGTTTCCTGAACATTGTGATCGGTAATTAGAATACCAATGTTTTTTGCCTTTAGTCCGGCTACAATTTCCTGTATGTCTTCCACGGCTATGGGGTCAACCCCGGCGAAGGGTTCATCCAATAGAATAAAGCTTGGGTCGACGGCCAATGCGCGAGCAATTTCGGTGCGTCGTCGCTCGCCACCCGATAGTAAATCGCCGCGATTGGTGCGGATATGTTGTAAACTAAACTCGTCTAACAGCAACTCTAACTTATTTTTCTGCTCGCGTTTATTTAGCTTGGTCATCTGGAGAACGGCGCGAATGTTGTCTTCAACACTTAGTTTTCTAAACACCGAAGCTTCTTGTGCCAAGTAACCAATGCCCCGTTGGGCACGCTTGTACATGGGAAGACTGGTGATGTCCATGTCGTCTAACAAAACTCTTCCTTCTGATGGGCGCACCAAGCCAACAGTCATGTAAAAGGAGGTGGTTTTTCCTGCGCCATTTGGCCCCAGCAACCCCACAATCTCTCCCTTGTTAACTTCGAAGGATACGCCTTTGACAACGGACCGACCTCGGTAACGTTTAATTAAGTTTTCAGCTCTTAGTTTCATATCTATCGCAATGCCACAAAGGTAGCGCACAGGCTTTGTTTATACATCACGTGACCGAAGTCACCGTTAAAAAGCGGCTTAAGTATTGACCTTTGTATCGGTGTTTAAAGGCACCTACTGAAAAATAAATTTCTTTAATAAAAAGATTATGAATTTGAGAATTCTCATGCCTACCGATTTTAGTCCCCAAGCGGACAGTGCAATGGTATTGGCAAAAAAAATAGCGGAGAAAGTTCCCGTTGAACTGGAGTTGCTTCACATCATACCCTGTAGAACGGAAGCGCGATTAAACGATAGCGGCAAAGTTGAGGTAGAAGAAGACAGTGTAGAAGGTTATCTCAATGCGCAAGTAGAAGCCGCGCAAAAAGGTTTTGGCATCTACGACTTATCGGCATTTGCATCGGTTAAAACGTCTATTGAGTTTGGCCCCATTTCTTCCACCATTATTATGAAAACACCCAAAGGTTCTTATGATGCCATCATCATGGGCACTAAAGGCGCTTTTGGTATTAAGGAGTTTATGTCGGGCTCAAGCACCCAGCAGGTGGTGCGTGGTTCGCAAACCCCGGTACTCAGTTTGATGTGTGATCGTTCAGATTGGGAGGTCAATAATGTGTTGTTGATTCATCAGCTAAAAAACAATAAGGCGGCGGTTCCTAATATCCTCAAGGCATTGGTGAAGTCTTTTAACTCAACCCTTCATGTGTTTAGCAACAACGACCCCGAAAGTGCGGTGAGCGAGGAAGAAATGAGAGATTTTCTCGAGCGAGAAGGTATTCCCGAATCCAACGCCGTTATTCATCCCAATGGCATCAGTGAAAAGAGTGTGGTACAGTTTGATCAACGCTATCAAATGGACTTGATTGCTGTTGCTACAGAAGGTCGCTCAGCACTTGAGCAAATTTTTCGTCCTAGTGTAGCTGAGAAGTTGGTTAATCACATGTATAAACCAATTCTCACTTTCCACCAATAGTCATTTTATAATTTTTTAAACAACGTTTGATATGGATTTTATTCTTGCGCCTTGGTCTTGGCATGTGTCAGGAGCTGTAATAGGCTTTATAATGATTTTACTTCTGTTTTTTGGTAAATCATTCGGTTTTTCTGCCAACTTACGCACCATGTGCTCCATGGCCGGTGCTGGTAAGTCGGTGAGCTTTTTCAAGTTTGATTGGAAAAAACAAACTTGGAACCTTTTATTTCTCGTAGGAGCAGTAGTGGGCGGTTATATTGCCAATACATGGTTGTCAGACGGCTCTGTAGTGGACATCTCTGAAAACACCATCCGTGATTTAGCGGCATTGGGTATCTCAGCGCCTACAGAAATTCAGCCCACAGAAATCTTTAGCTGGTCGTTTGCATCTTCCTTAAAAGGAATTTTGTTTCTGGTGATTGGAGGCTTCCTCGTAGGTTTTGGCGCTCGTTATGCCGGTGGTTGTACATCAGGACACGCCATTAGTGGACTAAGTGATCTGCAAATCCCATCGCTAATTGCGGTTGTTGGTTTCTTTATCGGAGGACTGATTATGACCCATCTCATTTTACCATTCATTCTATAAAAATATTATCATGTTGAAGTTTTTGAAATTTATTGTCGCAGGTATTCTATTCGGAATTGTTATGACTAAGTCCGAAGCGATTTCCTGGTTTCGCATACAAGAAATGTTTCGCTTTCAATCGTTTCATATGTACGGAATAATTTTCACAGCCATTGCTGTTGGTCTTATTGCTGTTCAGTTGATTAAGCGCTTTCAATTGCGCGATATCGGAGGTAATCCGATAATTTTTAACCCCAAAGATATGAGCATTCCACGCTATCTTATAGGAGGCTCCATCTTTGGACTTGGTTGGGCCATGACGGGGGCTTGTCCTGGGCCAATGTTTGTGAATTTTGGATACGGTTACGGAATGATGTTGTTGATTATCGTTGGCGCTTTAATTGGCACGTTAATGTACGGGGTGTTGCGAACAAAGTTGCCTCATTAAACGTTAATCATCCAGTTATCAAATATTTGAACCCAAGCATGGTTAAATCCTAGTTAGGTCTGTTTGTGATTATTCTTTAGGTTTTCTTAAATCTGGAAAAGACGCTCTTGTTGAGCGTCTTTTTTGTTTAACTCGTTTTGTAGTTTCATACTTACATATTACTTTTGCTAACGTTAATTCTGTATAAAATTATATAAACATCACATTATGATTTATTATGTTGCAAATGTATTGGTTTTATGCTTGTTTTCCACATCGTTAATTGCTCAGCCAATGGCCCCCAATAGTCAGCCGGTTCCAATAGATGAAGGACTAATGGGGTTGTTTGTGGTAGGTGCGCTTTATGTTATGGTGCGAAAAAATATAAAAGGTAAGTGATGCAGAACTTGTTTGGCCTTTGGTTGAATAAGGTTAAACACAAGTATTTAAAATTTGCACATGCATCAAGCAAACGCATTTTTTACCAATATTATAGATTACTTTTGCCGCAGTAATCTTTAAAAAACGCTCGCATGTCTAAGTATCAAGCTCAGATTGACCAGTTCATGGAAACGCTCAAGCAACGCAGTAGTCATGAACCGGAATTTTTACAAGCCGTGGAAGAAGTGGTAGAAGTCGTTCTTCCCATCGTAGAGGAAACGCCTAAATATAAAAAGGCAAATATTCTTGAACGTATTGTGGAGCCAGAAAGGGTTTTTATTTTCCGTGTGCCGTGGCTTGACGACAATGGCAACATACAAGTCAATAGAGGTTTTCGCGTACAATTTAACTCTGCGATTGGACCATACAAAGGCGGTTTGCGCTTTCACCCATCGGTGAATTTATCTATTCTCAAGTTTTTAGGATTTGAGCAAATTTTCAAAAATGCCTTAACTACGTTGCCAATGGGTGGCGGCAAAGGGGGATCTGATTTTGATCCTAAAGGAAAAAGCGATAGTGAAGTGATGCGCTTTTGCCAAAGCTTTATGACGGAGTTGAGTAAATATATTGGTGCCAATACCGACGTGCCTGCCGGAGATATCGGAGTAGGTGCGCGTGAAATTGGCTACATGTTTGGTCAGTACAAGCGTATCCGCGATGAATTTACGGGGGTTCTTACCGGTAAAGGCATCAATTGGGGAGGTTCGCTTATTCGTCCGGAAGCTACCGGATACGGCGTGGTTTATTTTGCAGTTGAAATGCTTCGCGAACGCGGTGAAGAGCTTAAAGGTAAGCGTGTAGCGGTTTCAGGTTCAGGTAACGTCGCACAATTTGCCATTGAGAAAGCCCTTGAATATGGAGCAACTGTTGTTTCTGCAAGTGATTCCTCAGGATATATTTACGATGCAGAAGGATTCAATGAAGAGAAGTTGGCCTTTTTGAAAGAACTAAAAAATGAGAGAAGGGGTCGTATTCAAGAATATGCCGATAAATTTAACTGCGAATTTAACGAGGGTACACCCTGGTCGATTTCGGTAGATATTGCTATGCCTTGTGCAACGCAAAATGAGCTGAATGATAAAGACGCAGAGACTTTGGTGAAGAACGGCATTATGGCTGTTACTGAAGGCGCCAATATGCCTTGTACCCCAGGTGCCATTCGCGCGTTTCAAAAGGCAAAGGTGTCGTTTAGTCCAGGAAAAGCCAGTAACGCAGGTGGAGTAGCTACCAGTGGTTTGGAAATGTCTCAGAACTCATTGCGCTACAATTGGACGCGTGAACAAGTAGATGAGCGCTTGCAAAACATCATGAAAGACATCCACGAAATCTGTGTGAAATACGGAAAACGTGAAGACGGATACGTTGATTACGTTCGAGGAGCAAATGTAGCTGGATTCATAAAAGTAGCAGATGCCATGATAGACCAGGGCGCTGTGTAACCAATCTTTCATTATTAGGGTAGCAAGCTTTGCTTTAAACCTGCCACTTTAATAACATACAGATGCATTTTGAAAATGCAGAACATCACAAATAAAAAAACCGCCCTCGGGCGGTTTTTTTATGGTTAATCTTCCAAATCTTCAAGTCGATTCAAGAATCTATTCATTTTGCCTCGCGTACTGATGGTGTAGGTGTAAGGCTGTTGACCTTTACCTCCAGCCTTTTTGCGTTTGTCTGGATTGGTCTCTCTGATGATGGCCATTAACTCGTCGTTTGAAGAATAGAACGACATGAGATTACGACGGTATTCAAAGTAATAGAAATTGCGGTTATCGAGCTCAATGTAGAGTCTAATCTCATCCCCGCGACGTTTGCGTGCAATTTCCAATACACCGTCTACTTTTCTGTTGATGGGCTCTTTGCCAATACTCCCTATACCCAATTCGCCCACTGATAAAAAAGCATTTGCCTCAGGCACCCATTCCATTTCAAGATCATTAAACGTGAGGGTATTAATGAGTTCTTTAGGCAGTTTTTCAACCGCGCCGTAAAGCTCTAATTCGTCGATGTAATTGGCTTTGGTCTTGCCGTCTAACAGTTGATTGATTACTGTCTTGTACGCCTCTCTATTTAGATTGACGCTGCCTAATTCACTGCGTGATAAAATCTCCTCGGCAATGGCTTTCATAATGTCATCGCTGAAGAAAAAGTCTAGTGCCAATTGCATATCAAGACTAATAATGTCTTCCTCCAACAGGTGTTCGGCAAAGCCAATGCCTTCAATTTTCACCTGACCCAAGCGATCGCCAAAGCTCAACATGCCATTACCCGTTGTATAACAGTCGCGGTTGTTGAGAGCCAAGTAGTTCCCCTTCGCAGTAGGGTCACCGATTCGTTCTTCTGAAGCAATGACATAACTGGTCAATTTGTGGTCGTAATACAACTTGCCATGCGCCGTAATGATGTCATAAGCCGCATTAGGACTTTGTGGGGTTAGGAAGGCAGAATAACCAGACACAGAGTCGCTGGATATATAGATGCCATTGTTAATGGGCATTCTCCCATCTTCCCTTGGCTCGGGTAAGTCGATGACGATGTTCAACGGGTCTATGATGGACTTGAACGCAAACCAATCGGTTAAGATGTTTTGACACTCGTGCTGAATGAGGGTGTATCCATCGAATTCCATTGGCTTACGTGCAGCTTCAAGTCTTACGTGACCATAAAATCCAAAGAATGGACTTAAGTAAAAGTTGTCTTCCTGGGCTATTTCCGTCCGACCAAGGGTATAGCCGTCTCTGTGTACCAAAATTTCTTTAAAGAAAATGGGCCATCCAACGTCATCTTCGTCGATGTACTCGTAGTAACCGGTTCCTTTATATTTTTTACGTGAACTGATTTGAATACTCGACTCTAAGAACTCGTGGTAGCGCTTTGTGCGATTGGCAATGACTCGACTGTTTTCCAATCGCCTCATGTTTGCCCCTGGATCTATAACCACATAGCCTGTATCCGGGTATACGGTGGCGTCGGCTACATTAATTTCCATGGCTTCAAACACTTCGAGCTCTTCTTCAATCATCGAGAACTTGGCAGAGCCTGCTACGTACTGTAGGGAGTCTTGCATTTTATTGATGGACACCATTTTAGAGGAAGGTGTTTCACCTTGCTTTTTCACTTCTATGGTTTTGGGCGAGATGTCCCAACGCGCAAAGTCCATGTAGCTGATGTATTCGTGGATGTCGAATTTGAAATAATGGGCTGGATCATTTAAGGTGAATAGTCCTCGGTCTTCGTCAAAGTTTACGTCTCCTCGTGCATTCTGCATAGAAAATGCCCAAGGTGCATTTTGGTCACGCCTTACACGAAAAGCCATTTTGTCGGCCGAAAATTTTCGATTTTGAAATAAGAAGTCTTTAGATTCACTCTCCGCATCGAGATAGGCAATGTTGACATTCCCTCGTAAGGCATCAGGGCCGTAAACGAGTTCGCCGTGAGCCGTCATGCCAATATCGTCATACAACTGAAAGGCTTTATCGGTATTGCGTGCGTATAGTTTGTCGTTGTAAGGCTCCCAATGAATGTTGGTTTTGGTGTTGGTGACGTGCGGGTATTGCGTGCCAGCGGTTTGCTCTTCAATTTCAAAGGTAGATGCCAGTCCGTTGGTTGAGTCCGGGAAAAAGAAAAACTCGTCGGATACGGCGTTAGCTGTGAGGTATTCAATCACCCCGTCGCCTCGGAGGCCTTTATTGCTGAGATTAATGGTGTTGGTGAACCGTCCTTTGCCACCATAAGCCGGGTAACCGTTCTCTGGAGTTTCACGAATAAAACCAAGGGAGTAGTCGGGTTGAACCTTAAGCGGTTCGTGGATGTCGGGGAAAATTCCGGCGCTGACAAACACACCAGTAAATTCAATACTTTCGGTTTTGGCATTGTCCAAACTGTCAATTTCAAAAGGTTCTAGTTCCACGTAAAATTCCTTTCGGTCATAGACCCCATCAAATATTTTTGGGTTGTCGAAATAGACATAACTCTCCCTTGCGGATCTAAAAATGGGGTATTCAGGGTGTCTTTCTTTGCTTGATTTATTGTTAGGCTTGTCGATGAGAATATCTCCGGTTAAGTCTTGGAGGACATTTTGCACGTCGACCAATCTTTTTTGTCCATCAACACCTGGTTTAAAGCTTTCTACTTTAAATCGCATGGAGTCAATATCGGTCATATTTAAACGAAATTGATCGTATATAAAGGAAAAGTTATGGCCCCAAAAGGCAAAACGCCCAGCGGCAATCGCACCGTTGAAGTCAAAGTTGAGGTCTTTGTGCATTACAATTTTACGCTCGTAAGGAAAAAGACGAACTTGTTGAGAATCACTGAGGGCAATGGCTTGTACCCCATTGATGGTTAAGTCATTGTCGAGTAAGCTCAGCATGGCGTTCGGGGCACCTTCAATTTGTGATACAAAGGTGATGACATCGTAGTCTACTTTTTCTTCGTAGTAATTGATGTAGTCCATCACCTGTTCACCAAACGTCATTTCATCTCGGTTCATATTAAAAGTGCCAAACCCCTGAACCGCTAAAGTCATGGCAAAAATGCGGGCACTTCTTATATCAAAACGCATGTATCGCGAAAGCTCTTCCATGGTAAATGTGCTTTTGTTGTGTCCGTGAATGAGATCGCGCACATCATAAAGTGGACTGCGATCAGAAAATCCTCGTAACTCATCAAATCGCTCATCGCGGAAATAGTAATTCGATTCGATAATAACTGGGGTTTGTGTGCCAATATTGGAGTTTGAAATTAGCATTTTAGGCTCGTCCATTTTCCACCGCAAGGACTCAAATGCCATGTTCACTTTGTGATAGGTGTTGGTGAATTTAGACTTACTCAACCCTTTGTTTTCGCGAATAAATGTGACGGTTTTTTGTTCGGGAATCAAACGCATATACACTTTGGGGTGGTATATGGAGTCGTTATCGAGATAGATGGTAAGTTCTATTTTATCGGAAGTGAAGATGTCGCCTTTTAGTGCAAAGCGATCGCCTCGGGTAATCACTTTAGGCTCGCCGTCGTAATAAAAAACAAAATATGCCGGGGTTTGATCTGTGCCCGAGCCATAAATTCTTCTACCGATAACGGAAATACCGCCTTGGAAATTGACATTTTCGGCAATGTCTTTAATGGAGATGTCGTTGCGATACGAGGTAAACCTGGGGAAGGTAGCAGATTCAGGATCACTCCTTGCACTAAGTCGCTCCTCCAGTCGCCCCATAACGGGTTCAATGGGGTAAACTTCTGTATAAAGGGTGACGCTGTCGGCTTCGAAGTTTGACTTGTTGGTGAGGAGGGTATAGGTAGAAAACTCGGCCCTGGCGCTGTCGCGCGACAAACCGGCACGTTCCCAGTACATCTCACCTTTACTGCCCGACCATTCAAAAGAAGATGGGGTGTATATTCCATTGGTGTTTTCTATATAAGTTGAGTCACTTTTTAAAGTGGCATAGATATCAACTTCGCTAAATTCAAAAAACGGTTCGTTAGAGAATTTCATTTCGTAACCACCAAAGTATTTCCAGGTAATCATGTTGTCCTCGTATAGCGTTTCCTCATAGAAAACGCCATAAAAAACTGCCAATTGGTCGCGGGTTAATCTACTCGGACTCCTCTTGCTGTAAGTCTCCAAATAATTTACCCAATCGCTGACCATGTCTTCTTCTTCTTGATAAGCCACGTGCATGATGGAGCGGAAATAGTGATTCCAACTTTCAAAGTTAACGATGCGCTTTTTTAGAAAATGATTTGATGTGGTGATGATTGTATTCTGCCAATCGGCAGTAAGATCTGTATGCCAAACTTCAGAAAAGGCCTCGATGAGCGCCTCTGTTCCTGCTCGGTCATCGTCGCGAAGTAATTTGGTGACCTGACTCAGATAGTTTTCGGGGTCTTGCTCAAAGTTTTTAACTTTTTGGGCAATAAGGCTTGAGGAAAAGAAAATAATGCCAAAAACGAGTAGGTATCTCATATGATTTATTGTAATTGCAGGTGTAGTACCATCCATTCGTTGTGTTTCCATTGCTTGCGCAATGCGAGTCCTGTTGCGTCACATACTTCTAAGATGCTGGGGACGTCTTCTTCGTAAAACCCACTGAGCATGAGGTGCCCGCCACGCTTTAAATGCTTGACGTAGGTAGGGATGTCCTCGAGCAGTACATTGCGGTTGATATTTGCAAGTATAATGCCGAAACTGCTGTTTGGTTGCAAGTTGTGCTTGTCTCCACAAACGGCGTATTCTGGTGGTTGTTGCTTGTTGGCCTCGAAATTTTCAATGGTGTTTTCTACGGCCCACGCATCAACGTCTATGGCGTGTATGGTTTTGGCCCCTTTCATGCGGGCAAAAAGGCCCAAGACCCCGGTGCCACACCCCATGTCTAATACCGACTCTCCCACAAAATCTAGTGCTTCGTTCATCGAAGCAATCATTTGTCGGGTCGTAGAATGATGTCCGGTGCCAAAGGCCATGCGCGGCATGATGCACATGGTATACGTGAAATCACCATCTTTGGGTGCATCGTGGAATGGCGCGTAAATACAACAAAGGGAGTCAATAATCACTGGCTGAAAGGAGCTCTCCCATTCGGCATTCCAGTTCTTTCTGGGGTGTACAACTTGTTCTATTCCAATACCGGCTTCATCGGGTAATTGATCCAATACCTTGGTCATGTCGCTTTCAAAGTCGTCTATGGGTATATATGCAGAAACGCCATTATCTGTATCTTCAAAGCTTTCAAAGGGAAATTCACTGAGCAATGCAACAATGATGTCGTTCCAAGTTTCGGGGTTGCTGTTGCGAATGTTGAGGCCAATGTAGTCCATGCAGATGGTAAATAGATTAGCCACAAAGGTAGGCTACTGCACGGGAAATAAAAAAGGGACAAGCTGACCATATCACACCGCTACGACCGGATACCCTTGCTTCCTTCCGGATCTGGGGGGGTTCACCAGGAGCTGGTTGTATGGGACTTGTCCCGAGCGGCAAAAGTAAAGTATAATGGGGAAACGGGGAAGCTTATCCGTAAATTTCGTTGAGGATATCGGCAATGCGTACACCTGCCTGAAGTAAGCGCAGCTTAACGGTATCAAAATGATTGTATTGGTAGCGGTAACCAAGTTGTTCGCCGGGATAATTGTATATGCCTTCGCGGTACGACATGGATTCAACGGCCCATTCTCGCGGACCAGTATTTCGCCATTGTTTCAGCTCTATTTTGGTTGGTGTGGGAAGGTTTTTGGCCAATTCGGTATAACTCATTTTGTACCCATCAATCATTTCACTGTCCCATACCCGATGTAAATTACTGGGATTGCCAAACCATTTTACGCGAATGGCATTTCCACCTTTGTCTTCGGCACGACCTACGTGCAATGGTTGGTGAATATCGCCAATGAGGTGAACCAGCATACGCACCAAATCTCGCTCTACGTCTATCTCAAGTGTGTTGTTTTTAAGGCTGTCGATGATGGTCTCTATGGCCCAAATGACATCGCCATCGGGATTTTTTTCACTTTCATCATACGTGCCTCCATCAGGAATGCTTACGTAGTGCCAAGGGTTTAGGTGACGGGTATTCGGTGCAGATTTTATTTCGTCCATCCAGGTAGAGGCCAAGGCCAAACTTTCTTCGCCCATGATTTTTTGCAGATTCTTTTTGGCTTTTTTGCTCAAGTGCTGAGTGGCGATTTCTCCGGTGACGCGATGACCAGTAGCGCCCCATCCATAAGAAAAGAGAGGTGTTATGCCGATAAGAAGAGAAAGAATGATAGATTTCATATGAAAAAAAGCAGGTGTCAAAAACCCTAAAAACACCTGCACAAGCCGAGAAAAAGGTTTAACGATATGGGTTTTTGAATTATTGGTAAATGTTATCATTTGCCGTTACAAAGGTAGGGCACGGAATATTTATGCGTGTTTTATTAAATCGTTTTAAAAAAATAACGGGGGAATACCCCGTTATTTTTTTTGATAAAAATAATTACGATAATTGTTCCCTGATTTTAGCCTCTATTTCGTCGGTTAATTCGGGGTTGTCGGCCAGCATATTGCGTACGGCTTCGCGACCTTGACCCAGTTTGGTGTCGTCGTAGCTGTACCAACTACCGCTCTTCTTCACGATGCCATGTTCTGCGCCCAGATCGATGATCTCACCGATGCGCGAAATACCCTCCCCGTACATAATGTCGAATTCAGCTGAACGGAATGGCGGTGCAACTTTGTTTTTCACCACTTTCACGCGTACGTGGTTACCCATCACAGTGTCGCCGTCTTTGATCTGTGTGGACCGGCGAATGTCGATACGTACAGAGGCATAGAATTTAAGGGCGTTACCCCCAGTGGTTGTTTCCGGGTTTCCAAACATCACTCCAATTTTCTCGCGCAATTGGTTGATGAAAATACATGTGCAGTTTGTTTTACTAATGGAAGCCGTAAGTTTTCTCAATGCTTGTGACATCAATCGGGCGTGTAAACCCATTTTGCTGTCGCCCATTTCGCCTTCGATTTCGCTTTTTGGTGTCAATGCCGCAACCGAGTCGATGACGACGATATCTACAGCGCCGGAGCGAATGAGGTTGTCGGCAATTTCTAAGGCTTGCTCACCGTTATCCGGTTGAGAAATGATTAGATCTTCCGTGACTACCCCTAGTTTTTCTGCATAAAAACGGTCAAATGCGTGCTCGGCATCAATAAAAGCGGCAATGCCTCCTTTTTTCTGAACCTCTGCTATGGCGTGAATGGTCAAGGTGGTTTTACCGGATGATTCCGGACCGTAAATTTCTACCACTCTACCACGCGGATAACCTCCTATGCCCAAGGCAACATCGAGGGCAATGGAGCCAGAGGAAATGGAGTCTATGTTGACTACAGGCTCATCGCCCATACGCATTACGGCGCCTTTTCCGTATGCTTTGTCTAGTTTATCCATTGTAAGCTTGAGGGCTTTTAATTTGGCGTCTTTTTCGTTACTCATAATTCTTTTTTTTACAAATGTACAATCAATAATCTTTACTTGCAAGTAATATCTTACAAAATTACTCAATCAAGTAAACAACCAGCTTGTTTTCAGGGGTTACGGTAATGGTGTAAACGGAGTTGCCGTTGGGAAACAGCGCACTAAGTGTCATGTTTGCCGTACCGTAAACGGGAAATCCAGAGACCAGTTGACCATTTTCATCAAACACATAAATCTGATTTTCGTTGCTGGCAGTGGCAAAAAATCTTGGTTTTTTGTTGCCAAATACTTTGGGTGACCCGGCCATGCTTTGTTCGAGCGATATGTTAAGCGGCTTGTTTTGATCCTGCCACTTGATGCTGTTTTCGCCATATATAAGCATTTGATCATTCCAAATCTGCACCTTGGCACGATCGGGAAGCTTGCCTATGTTGACGATGTCTTTTTTTCCACTACTGAGAACGGTCATCAGTTCTCCGTCTAGGCTAATGTTGGTGAGCTGCACGGTTTTTTCCACTACATTGGGTTGAACCTGATAAGGGCCGTGGTGGTTTTTGGGCAGATCCACAACGCTTTTTACGCGTACCCGTCCTCGGCGATCGGTGAGATATGCTTTGTTGGATTCGGTTAAAAACACAAGGTAGTCTTTGCTGCCAGCCACGTGGTGTTCGGGTGTGCGCTTTACTATACCATCCACTTTGTCCAGCTCCCAGCCCTTTACCGCTTTGCCCGACTTGTCGAGGTTATGGATGCGATTTCCCGTGGCATAGACAAAGCGATAATTTCTTGAATTGTCGTAGTCAAAAACGGCCAATGGCGAGGTAATGGTATCTTTCGTTTTCACGGGAAATGGATCGACGTGATTGCCGTTTCTGTCGAGAATGACCATCTGTGATGGCGTGGTAAATGCCATTTGCAATTTTCCATTTCTAAATAAGTCAACTTGCTTGATGTCGCCCAATATTTTTCCGTCAAGAGCTTTTTTCCAGAGGAGTTTCCCTGTGGTGCCAAAGAGATAAAGCACATGGTTTTCGTCTTGGACAGCAATCTCTTGTTGTTTGTTGTAGTGGTTTTTTAGGAGAAATGGACCTGCCGCTACACGAGCGGGAATGTCTGCCGACCACACGGGTTTTACAATTTGCTCAATGCTTTCTTGATAAGCTAAGTACAATCCGGTAAAGGCCATTTTGCCCTGCGGTTGATATTGCAAACTCACATAGGGCGTATGCTCAAGCAAGGTTTCGTTTCGTTTGATGACCTCGGCCCAAGACTTCGGCATGTAGTCGTTGATAAGGCCTCTTGCTTGCTTGGGTGAAAAGGTAACTTGTACGGCGGCCTTGTCCGGTATTTTAGAAATAAAGTTTCGATAGGGGAGAGACTGACCAAGCGTACGTTCGTCGAGCACATCCGTCATAAAGTCGGTGAGCACATCAACCGTTCCAGAGAAGAAAACATAGTTGTTGTAGATCCAAGCAAATCGTGTTTCCATGGCATCAAAAGCGCGACCTGATACTGAACGCAGCCAATTGTGCTGATTGAGCGCAAGGATTTTTTCTCCGCGGAAATAGGTGGTTTTTTCTTCATCGATGAGGGGCGCAAAAGCGTCTTTAAACCCTTCTTCGTCACGTATGCCAAAATAGGCCACCCGTTTATGGCGCGGGTGGTTACTGCTTTCAAGGTAAATGAGTCCGTAGAAATGATCTACCCAGCGGGCAAATGCCGCTTCCAAGTCCACATTTAATCTGTTCAGTTGATCCTGAAA
>JAIUMB010000017.1 GCA_022565745.1 Cryomorphaceae bacterium
AGTTCAAATTGATTGTCAATTCGATCTTGTACCGCTTGGTTATCTTGCAAATTGCGAATGTGTCTTCCGTCTTCATCAAACAGATCATAGCGGTTAACGCGACCAACGGAGCTGTGGTTATTGATGAAGTACTTGCACTGTTCGCTAAACTTCGCGTCGTTCCACCCCCGGTCTTTGTGCAACTGTTTAAAAGACTTGCCATTCAGTCTTACGGAATAAATACCTCGCTCTGTAGCCGCGTCTTTTGCAGCTTGAAAATACAAACGTTTGCTTGAGGGGTTATAGCCATAAAGCTCAGTAATGTCCCATTTGCCAGAAGTGATTTGCTTTTCAGTGCCTTTGTTGTTGATGTGATAAAGGTGATAGTATCCATCTTTTCCACTCAAGCGGATAAATTCGCCATTGGATAAGAAAAACTGATTGTCATCCATTTCCACGAATGCCTCATCGGTTTCTTTGTACCAAGGTTCTGTTTTATTGGTTTTTACATGGTGGTTAAAAATAATGAGTTCATTTTGGTGGCGGTTAAGAGAGAAAAGGGCCAAATCGCTATGAGTTCTCCACTTAATTCGGCCGATATACTCGGGTTGATTCTCGATGATTACAGGGTTATGGGTATTGTCTTCTGGGTTATAGGTAAACACGGAAACTTTGGCATTGACTTCACCGGCTTTGGGATACTTAAAACGGTCTTGAGTAGGGTATAAGTCATCGCCGTAAATGTCCATAGAAAATTCGGGCACGTCCGTTTCATCAAAACGATAATAGGCGAGGTACTTTCCATCGGGTGACCACTCGTAGGCTCGGTCAAATTGAAATTCTTCTTCATACACCCAGTCGGTTGCACCATAGATGATTTTGTTGTGCTCACCGTCTTCTGTCAGTGCCTTGACAGACTTGTTTTGAAGATTGTATAAGTATAGGTTGTTTTTATAGACGTACGACACATATTTGGCATCGGGTGAAACCACAGGGAGCTGAATTTTTTCTTTGCTAATGAGGTAGCTGTTCTTGGTTATTAGGTCTACAGCTCTCACGATACTCTTACTGCTGTAGCGATAAATACTTTCCGTTTCGCTAAAGAGGATAACAAAGCGTTCATCAGAGCTGACGTCATAATTGTCGAAAGCAATATTGTCTTCCAATTGAGAGGTGCTAAATAATGTATCGACAACCTCTCCGTTCTTATAGCTGTGTTTTAATATATGGGTAAAGCCGGCAGCACTTTTTTTGGTGGTGAAGTGTTCTCCATCAGCCATAGAGCGCAGACCGCTTACACCTTGGGTGTAGAATTGGTAATTCCCCCAGACATCTTTTATGGAAACGGTTTTTTTCTCTTGAGCGACATTGTTGAAGGCCAGCAGAACGGTCAAAGCAAAAGTGATGAAACGCTTGGTCATAAGTATATATTTAGTTGTCAAAAATAGGTCAAATCTGATTATTCATACCCTTTATCGATTCGCAATTCTCGATAAAGTGATTGTATGTTATCTTTTTTTCCGGCTACATAAAGCACGTCTTCATTTTCGATAATGGTGTCACCATCGAGATTGTAAATGTATTCATCTCCGCGTTTTATGGCCAACAATTGTACCCCAAATTTATCGCGCAACCCGATCTTGGCTAAGCCTTGTCCACCAAACAAAGGCTTGGCTCTTTCTGCTAAAATGGAAGCAATGTTAAACTCTGGTATATGAAGTTCTGGTAGATGCTGTTTGCTGTTGTCTGGACGCAACATTTCGTAGTTATCACCGCGAATGGCTTCGGTAAAACGTTCAATTTCTTGTATGGGAACCATAAATTTGTGTAACACTCGGGTGAAAATTTCAATGGATGTTTCAAACTCTTCAGGAATAACATCGTCGGCACCTAGACGTAGGTTCTCTTCAATTTCTTTGACAAATCTCGTTCTTACGATTAAATGAACCTGTTGGTTGTATTGGCGAATGTTGCTAATGATTTGTCTGGTTGACTGTGGATCAGAAATAGCAACGACAATGACTTTGGCTTTAGAAAGATTAACATGTTCTAAAATATGCGGATGTGCGGCGTCTCCAAATAGAATAGGAACACCTTTCTCTCTTTCTGTTTTTACTGTTTGAGGGTTCATTTCCACCACCACATAAGGGATTTTAGAAAACTCAGCGGCCTTGCTCACATTTTTGCCGTTGATGCCGTAGCCAATGATGATGATATGGTCTTGTAAAACAGTCTCATTTACTTCTTCGTTGCCATTATTAGAACGCCTAGCAGATTCGGCGCGCTTTGGAATACCTGTTTTTTCAAACAATTGACAAATTCGGTCTCTTTTATTTAACACCAAAGGCGTTATCCCCATGCTTAAAATGCTCATGGCGAGGAAGTACTGATACGTATTGTCGTCGAGTAGGTCATAGTTAATCCCTACTTTGGCGAGGATGAACGAAAACTCACCCACTTGAAAAAGAGAAAGTCCAGTGAGAATGGCTGTTCTTACAGGATACTTTAGCAAGTAAACCCCAAAAGCGACAATACTGGTTTTGGCCAGAAACACACCCAGTGTGAGTAAAATAATCCAGTGTGCATTTTGGAAAAAGAAGGTCAAATCAACCAACATACCAATGGAGATGAAAAACACGCTCATGAATATCTCACGAAAGGGGATTGCTTGGGCAATGGCTTGGTGACTGTATTCAGATTCAGAAATAATCAGTCCCGCTAAAAATGCGCCCAACGCCAATGATAGTCCAAGCTCTGCACTGATGCCGGCTACGGCAAAACACGTCACTAGGATAACCAATATAAAGAGCTCTTGACTTCGGGTTTTGGCTACTTCGAATAGAATACGTGGAAAGACGTATCGCGCTAAAAACAAAACTGCTCCAACCAACAAAACCACCTTTAAGAGAAGAAAACTTAAATCCTTAATTGGAGATTCAGCTTCTCCGGCAAGTATTGGTGCAACCAGCATCATGGGAACCACAATGACGTCTTGGAAGATCAGTATGGCCAATGCCATTTTGCCTTGTGGTGAGTGAATTTCTCCCTTTTCCTGAAGGAGCTTAAGGACAATGGCTGTAGAGCTCAACGCGATTAAAAACCCTGCAAACACAGCGTTACTGGTGGGTTTGCCCAAAACAATAAAAATAATACTGACCAAAGCAATGGTGATTCCCACTTGAAGGCCACCGCCTACAAATACACTTTTTCGTATCGCGGCCAAGCTTTTAAGTGAAAATTCCAATCCAATAATAAACAAAAGAAAAATCACCCCAACCTCGGCCAGTGTTTCTACGCCTTCTGACGCACTTACAAGCCCAACGCCAGCGGGTCCAAATGCTATTCCGGTGATTAAAAAGCCAATGATGGTGGGTGCTTTAAATCGCTTAAAGACCAAGCTCACAACAGCAGCCAAGCCCAAAATAATGACTAAGTCGTTGAGAAAGGAAAAGTCTGGGTGCTCCATGGTTATGATTTACATCGTTTTACTCCGGATTTGGCCTTTTGGTGTATGCCTTCGTAAAAGGGATAACTTGAAAATGACAATACTTGTTTGTAGTAACCAGTGGCAAGTTCACACTCTTGGCGCCCTTCATGAAGCATAGCGACTTGTAGCAGGCCATTGGCGCGTTCAAATGTTTCTAAATCGCCATAAAAACCAATGCTCTGGTTGAGTCGTTTGATGGCTTCTTGAGGCTGGTTTAGACTTTGATGACATCTGCCTAATCGATAAAAATACTCTCCTTTTTCTCGATTATTGTAGCAAACATCATCAGACAGCTTGGAGGTGATATGTGCCAAACATTGCCTGAATTTACCTTGATCAAAAAGTAATCGAGCACGAAGCAAATGCGTATTGAGAGGAAAGTTTGCTTCGTAAGCAGCCAGCTCGTCAGCACCAGTTTTTAATATTTGAAAATCAGATATTTTCTGTCTGTGAAAAGTTGCTTTTTGTTGATTGTTGTTAAGGTGATAATGCCACCACAGGTAACGATGTGTAGAGGCTACAAAAAATTGACCTTCTGTTTCCTTTAGAAAATGAAGAAGAAATTTGTCTGCGGATTGATGCTCAATGGTGACTGCAATTCTGCCTTTTAAATAGGAGAGATAGGGGAAGGGCGACTCCTTGGAATGAACTTGTCTTTGCTCGAGTAAATCAAATGCTTTTTGTGCTTTGCTCTGATCAAAGAGTATTTTAGCTTCCACCACACACATGATGGGAGAGGCAAGGGGATTTAGTCCGAGTTTCTCTAAGCGAATTTGGCTGTTGTTGTTGAGTTGAACTTCCGATGAAACATAAGCCATTCCGGTTATGACTTGTAAATGATTGAACTGAGCATCATGCTTTGATATTTGGTGAGCGTCAAAAAGCAAGGTGAGTCCGTTGTCGAGATCGCCACTAAACCCCAGCCAGGATAAATATCGCTGTAAGTCTTCAGGCATGCTGCCTATGCCGCATTCTATGATGCCCCAGTGCAACATGTTTTGTGGGTGTTGGGGGTTCTTTTGTATATTGCTTTTGGCCAAACGGTACCCTTTCCAAAAATCCCAACCAGCGCCAACTCGACTGTTGTGTTTGGCGCGAAGTGCCGCTTTAAGCATGTAGAGTTCAGCGGCAAAAATGAGCGCATTTTCGCTTTTGATACGCTCAAGTTCGATAATTTGTTTGGCCATGCTTTTGGCTACACTTTCAGAAAGCGTTTCATTGTCAGAGATGTATGCTTCCATGAAATCCGTTAAGGCCCTGATATACAATTCTTCTGTTGTAGCGTTGAATGGCTGGATTCTTGCGTCGTTGAGTTTTAAGGACCAAATGTTGTTGTAAGCCTCCTTGAATGCTGTTGATTTTTGGCCATTTATAGGTGTAATCGTCATTGATAAAAGAAAAAAGGACAACCATAGGGCTGTCCTTTTTTGTGATATATAGCAAATAAAGGCCATGAAAGGACTATGCTTTAGCAATAAGACCATTGATTTTCTCTTCTTCTTCACGGGCCATTTCGGCATCAACCAGGAAACGACCAGAATGCTCGTCGGTGATGATGCGCTTTCTTGCAGCTACCTCCATTTGTCTTTGAGGAGGAATGGTAAAGAATGAACCAGCGGAAGCGCCACGTTCGATTGGAACAACGGCTAGACCATTTTTAGCGCGTTTTCTGATGCGCTTATATGCCTCAAGCAAACGAGCTTCAATGTTCTTTTCAAATTCTAATGCTTTTTTCTCAAGGAACTCTTCTTCTTTTTGAGTTTCGTTGAGAATACCATCCAACTCAGATTTTTTAAAGCTGAGGTGAGAGCTGCGCTCTTCTAATTTTTTCTCAATTCCGGCGAGGACTTCCTCCTTGGCATCGATTCGGGCACCAAATTCACGAATACGCTTTTCGGCCAATTGTATTTCCAACTGCTGAAATTCAATTTCTTTATTCAGGGCTTCAAATTCGCGGTTATTGCGCACGTTTTTTTGTTGCTCTTCGTATTTAGAGATTTTTTCTCGGCACTCTGCAATCAAATTCTCCTTGTCTGAAACATCGTTTTTGATATCGTTCAACTCCGCTTTGGTCTTGTTTAAACGGGTCTCCATACCAGCAATTTCGTCTTCCAAATCTTCAACTTCAAGAGGTAGCTCTCCTCTTACTGAGCGAAGTTCGTCTATACGTGAGTGAATTATTTGTAAATCGTAAAGGGCGCGTAGTTTATCTTCTGTGGTGACTTCTTTAGCCATAGTTAATGGGTATTTACGGGGTTTGTTTGAACGGTAGTCAAAAGTGTGGCAAAAGTAGGGAATTTTTTGTTCACATAACGCATTAAATGTTCAGCGGTAAATTGCTCACTTTCGTAATGTCCAATGTCAACAATCATAAAGGTTTCAGTAGCGTCGAAAAAATGATGATAGGTAACATCACCAGTAATGTAAACATCAGCACCAGCTTGTTTTGCCTTGTTGATGAGAAAACTCCCTGAGCCGCCACAAAACGCCACGCGTTTGATTTCTTCTGGTCCATTACGGGTGTATTTTAACGAATCACAACCAAATGTGTGCTTTAGCAAGTCTAAAAAATCCTGTGTTTTCATGGGAGAGGGCAGTTCTCCAATCATACCCGATCCGATATATTCGTATTCGTTGTTTAACGCGAATATGTCATAAGCTACCTCTTCATACGGATGGGCTTGTTTCATCGCTTTTACCACCGAAGAAGTCTTGTAATCGGGTAAGATGACTTCCAATTTTTTCTCTGTTTCGTGGTGTCTTTTGCCTCTTTCACCAATGTGTGGATTGGCTTCGTCGTTGGCTTTAAAGGTGCCGGTTCCGTCAGTTTGAAAACTGCATTCACTGTAGTTTCCAATGTAACCTGCACCACTTTTGAACATGGCGTCAGCTACTTTTTCAGCCTCGTTTAGGGGAACAAAAACGACCAATTTGTTTAGTTTTGATTTACCAGGCTGGAGAATGCTAGGTGCATTAATACCCAGACGTTGGGCAATTTTAAAATTAACACCGGTATTGATGTTGTCTAAATTCGTATGGATAACGTAGAGTGCAATGTCCAACTTCATTAAAAGTGAAACACATCGCTCAACTAAATTGGCCTCGGTTAATTTTTTGAGGGGTTTAAATATCAAAGGATGATGGGCGATGATGAGATCGCATCCGTTTTCTTTTGCCTCTGCAATAACTTCAAGGGTAACATCAAGTGTGAAAAGGGCTTTTTCAACGGTCTTTTCTCGACTTCCAATTTGCAGTCCGCTATTATCGTAACTTTCCTGAAGGCTTTTAGGTGCCCACTCCTCCAAAACATCAATAATTTCAGCAAGCTTCATGGCGTTTATTCTTCTGTCTGTTCATCGTTTTCTATGGTATTGTCTTCCTTCATGGCTTTTACAACAAAAATGAAGTCTGCTCGTGCATAGTTATCGTCTTCCAATCGGTCTACATCATCTTGCATCACAGAACTAATACTCAGTACATCCCACTTACCCTTTTGTTGTTTGATGTAGTTGTAAATTCCTTGAAACTCTTTTGAGTGGTATTCGCCGTGAATGTGAAAAAACAGGTTTTTCTTTTTGGTATTGTCAAGAATGTACATAGCCATAGTGGCATCTTTAATGGCCTGAGCAGTTGCTAAATTTTCACTGCCGTGTCCGCCCATTTGTTCGGCAATATCGGCGTAAATGGGCAGGTCCTTATCAAAGGTAAAAGGCAATTTAGGCAATTGCTTTCTTGTTGCTTTGTCAAAAGCCAGCAAGGCATCAGGACCGCTGTGGTAGACCACAGAGGCGTATCTTCTAGGGATATTGGTAGCAATGAAGTCTAGTTTGTTGTCTCTGGCTACGTCTATAAAGCCTCGATAATCTTTATTGTAATTGGGCCACAATCTTGCATCGGCGGTAAATTGTTTGTGATTGATTAGTTTGTTGGTGTACTCATTGACAATTTCTTGTTGATCAAACTCCCACATTTCACCGCCCAAAATGAGCTTTTCTCCAACCGTTTCAAAGAGAGACTTAGCCAAGTTTTGCTCTAGTATATGCGTGGCCTCAATACCGTGTAGTTCACCAAATAACACCACTTGTGCTTCTTTTAAGCGATCGACAAGGGTAGCATATTCCACCTTGTTACCATCGCGGTCGTAGAGGGTGGTTCCATCTGGTAATTGAGCAGAAGCAAAGAGTTGGACACATACAAATGCACTTGCAAGAAGGTATCTTATCATGGTTAGGAATGTTTTTTAATGGGGTTATTATAAGTTAAAAGATTTGAATGCTTGATCGACATGATCGTAATCAAACTGAAAATTGTGTTTTTGGATTTTATTGTTGGAAACCCGACTTCCTTTCAGCACAATATCTGCACGTTCACCTAGTAGTAAACGCATGACAAAGGCTGGAACATTAGGAAAAAAATACGGTTTGTTGAGAGTATTGGCCAATGATTTGGTAAAATCATTGTTGGTAACAGGCATAGAGGCCACGGCATTATATACACCTTTTACATTTTCATTGGTAAGTCCAAACCACATCATTTTTGCCAAATCGTTGATATGTATCCAAGACATATACTGCTTACCCGAACCTATGCCACTACCAATGCCTAGTTTAACAGGCTTTGCAATGACCGGAAGAGCACCATCTAGGTCGGATAAAACAACGCCTATTCTAAGCGTAATCAATCTGTCACAATACTTTTCCAGTTCTGCAGAAGCCTGTTCCCACTTCACGACGGTTTCGGCCAAGAAGCCCCGATCAGCGGTAGTGCTTTCATCGATCCATTGATCGCCTTTATCGGGATATATGCCAACAGCGGATGCCGCTACGATGCAATTTATTGTTTTGCCATTTAGCGCCTTAGACAAGGTTTTACAGCTGTTGATGCGACTGTTCACAATTTGTTCTTTACCGCTTTTTGTCCACGGTTGATTTATGCTGCTGCCAGCGAGATTTATAATGGCGTCTACATCGGCAAGAGCATGTTCATCAATGGATAGTTTTTCAGGGTTCCAATGAAACACGTGGTCATTATTGTCGGCCAATGATTTATTGGTAGAAAGAATTCTAACGTTGAGTCCCTCTTTTTGGAGACGTTCAGTAACCGCTTGACCAACCAGTCCGGTTCCACCAGTAATGAGAACAGTTTTCATATGGGGTTATTTCAAAAGAATAACAAGCGTTGAAGTGCTTCGCCAAAAGGCCTCTTTATCTTTTACCACCAATGCTTTAATTTGTTTATCCTCAATTTCAAATTCATAAGAACTAGAAGGATGCGGAGTCAGTAGTTCCGCTTTTTTCGCCTCTAAAGAAAGACGCTCAAAAGTGCGTTTGTCTATTTCTGTAAAATCATCCTTTTTAAGATCATCTTGTAAGGTTTTCACCCGACCAATACCGATAAACCCTCCAGCTTTATCCACCACTTCTTTCTCTTCTAGTGTTTTATAATCACCGGAAATATAGAACGCTCTATTTAGTTCATCTTCTTTCTTGGCAATTTCACGTTCTTTCTTTTCACGTAGCACATCCATTTGTCCTTGTAATTCAGCGATTCTAAAATTGCTTTTTTCAAGATTGCTTCTAAGTGCGACTATGGATGAATCTTTTTGAGAGATCTCGGCAGACAACTGATCGATAACTTTTTTAAGCTTGTTGTTTTGGCTACCTGAAGCACGAAATTTACGATTTAGATCTTCAATGGTCTCTTTGTTTTCATCCATCATCAAGGCAATGGCTTCTAGGTCGTTGATTACGTCCTGGCGCGTGTTCTTGAGGTTTTCAGATCCAAGCGATGCGGCGTCTTGAATGCTCTTTTCTCTCTGTTTGATATCTGAAAGATTTTGTTGAACGACAAACATGGTTTCGCTGAAATCATTGATAAGACTTTCCTGTTCAAGCATTCGGTTTTGGGCGTTTTCAAGCTCTAGTTTCAATGACTCGTTCTCTTCTTTGTAGTTTTCACAAGACCATGTGATAAAAGTTAAGAGAACAATGCTGGTTAAATAAAATGGTTTCATTGTTGAGGAATTAGGGTTTTGGGTTTAAAAATGGTAAAAAAACGAGTTAAACGTTGTAGTATTTGATAATGACAAATATGCAATAGCTTCCGTAAATAAGCTTGATCATTGTACCGAAAACAAATCCAATAAAAGTTGCCCAAGCACTTTTAAGACCTTGACGCCAAACGCGACCAACTATTATTTCGCCCAAAAAAGCGCCAATAAACGGTCCTAAAATTAGTCCAAAGGGAGGAAAAAAAATCAAGCCGATGATCATTCCCATCAGTGAAAGTATGGTTGATAATTTATGGGCACCGTACTTTTTGGTGAAGTAGGAGGGTATAAAGTAGTCGATAACAGTAATAATAACGGCGGCGAGACCAAGAATCCACATCCACTTGGTAGAGATGTCTACATATTTGGATAATTGAAAAAAAACAATACCACCAAAAGCTATTGGCGGACCCGGTAATATGGGTAGAACCGAGCCCGCAATGCCACCTAGAAGGAAAAGACCTCCTAAAATAATCCAGATGATGTCTAGCATTAATATCTCAATATAGCGGTGAATGCTGCATCGGTATTGACCTCTCCATTTTTAACAAAACTCACATTACCACCATTTAGTAACGTGCGTTCAGCAATTTCGTCAATAATATCGTCGTAATCTCCGGGTTCTGTCGCCTTTTCTAAGAGTTCAATGTTTCCATTGTTGACCCTTGCGGCTTGAAAGAAGTTTTCGTTAACAATGATTTGCTGAACACGTCCTTGTTCAGAGAGCTTGTAAGCATCAGAAACCAAGTTGGTGATTTGTTCCGGCTTGGCTTTTTGCAATGTTTCTTCTAAAATCTTAGATTTCTGCTCTCTCATGTTTTTTCCAACTTCTTTCCAAATATCGCCAAGCCATTTAGATGCATTTCCAGCATCACGAGATCCATCCAGCTGTGCAATAATACCTTTAGCAAACTTGGTTTTCTTGATGAAGTAATCTCTTATTCTTCGCACGCCCACAATCACCAAAGGCAATGGTTCGTTGCGCATAACTTTTGCCAGTGCTTCATCTACTTCTCTAAAAAATTCTTCCGTGTAGCGGTCTTCCGTGTCTGAAAAGCTTTTTTCAAGTGAATCTGCATGCGTTCTAGGGTTTTCCATAGGGAACCCTTCAATTTCAGCCAAATCTCCAAACCGGTCTTCATTGGCTTCAAACACATCAACTGTTTCTTTTGACAATACGACTACGTAGTACCTTAAGCTTTTGCTAATCCCCACCAGTAAGTCACGAGTTGCAAAGTTTTTATCTACCACAACACGATTGGGCAAATCGAAGGGAAAGCGCTTAATCATACCAATTTTTTCGCCCAAGAAAATCCCCATTCCATCTAAATTATTCTGATGGTCAACCATAGATGAAAACTTATCAAATCGCTCCATCCACTGGAGGGCATCTTTCTTATCCATCTCATTTTCTAGGCGTTCTTTTAACTCATTTCTTAGATTTTTTAAAACAATGGGGTCTTGAGTAACACCAGGAGATGTGCGATGTGTTTTAAATGTTACGGTTATACTAGGGTAGGATGCGCCTTTGATAAGGTCTTCAACAAATGAAATATTCATACTTTTGGGTTCTATTTGATTAATGCTACTAAAGTATGGTATTCTTAAATTTCTCGCAAGTAACTTGTATTTATTAGTTCATTTTTATGATATTTTCGTGAATATCGATTAAAATAAGCACAATCCATTGAACGTGTTTTGTAGAGTTGTTTTTTTTAAGAGAGGCAAGAGATTTATGTATTCAAAAAAAATCTGTATCCTACATTTGTCACATGCAATTTAGAAGAAGTCGATATACAAAAGCACAGAACGGATGGGCCTTTTACGACTGGGCCAATTCAGTCTACTCTTTGGTGATTGCGACGGCTGTATTCCCCATTTATTTTGAAGCGGCAACACCTGAGTCGATTTTTTTTCTAGGCCGCAAGTTTGCCAACACCGCCTTGTATTCCTATTCGCTATCTGTTTCTTTTTTAATTGTTGCAGCGATATCGCCCTTGTTATCTGGTTTGGCCGATCACACGGGCAACAAGAAGGGGTTTATGAAATTTTTTTGCTACTTGGGCGCTGCTTCGTGCTTTTCATTGGCTTTTTTTACGGGAGAACAGTCGGTTTGGTTTGCCATTCTCGCCAGTATGATGGCCAGTATTGGGTTTTGGGGAAGTATTGTTTTTTATAATGCTTATTTACCGGAAATTGCGCCTCAAGATCAACATGATGCATTGAGTGCCAAAGGATTTGCATGGGGTTATATTGGGGGAGCACTGCTGTTGATTTTTAACCTTATTATGATAGAGATGCCGGAAGTATTTGGGCTGAAAGACGCTGGTGCTGCTTCTCGTGTGAGTTTTGCAACGGTGGGTATTTGGTGGGCTTCATTTGCGCAAATTACTTTTTCTCGCTTACCTGGAAGAAAAGGCGAAAGGGTTGGTACCAAAGGCTATTTATGGACGGGATATCAACGGTTAAATAGGGTGTGGCGTATGATTGTGAAAGCACCTCATCTCAATTGGTTTCTCGCGGCTTTTTTTGCTTTTAGCATGGGGGTGCAAACGGTTATTCTCATGGCCAGCTTATATGGAAGTAAGCAGTTGGGGTTGTCTGCCGATAAATTAATTTTGACCATTCTCATCATCCAGTTTGTCGCCATTGCGGGTGCGTTTTTATTCGCCTACTTATCAAAAGTTTTGGGCAATTTGCAGTCGCTGATGATTGCTGTAGTCATTTGGGGAGGGGTTGCTGTTTCAGCTTACCTGATGAATCCAGAAGATCCCAACGTCTTAATGCAGTTTTTTGTGCTTGGTGGTGTTGTTGGATTGGTAATGGGGGGAATTCAATCTTTGGCGAGATCGACCTACAGTAAAATGCTGCCGGAAACACTTAACACGGCCAGTTTTTTTAGTTTTTATGATGTGACCGAAAAAATAGCCATCGTATTTGGCACCATGTTCTTCGGTTTGGCCATACAAATTTATGAAGGTGATATGAGACAGGCGGCACTGCTTTTGGCGGTGTTTTTTGTCGTATCATTGTTATTGATGACGTATCTCTTGCTAAAAGTGAAGCCTCAGAATACCTTTGTATCACTTAAGGGCAGACTCTGAAAGGGCTTATTGCTCAATTCTTATTGGCGGGGTCGTTGCTGTATCAGATTTATTGAGATCGCGGTCAACCAATATGAAATCGTAAATCATGGTATCACCAATGGCCAATCCGTCTATGGGCATGTCATAAAAAATGTTGCCTTCTAATGATTTGTTTTGTCCCTCAGGCGTAAGGTTCGGAATCCTCCCATCAAAACCAAAGAATGTATCGCTGGGCGCACCATCGCGTATTAAATATGCCGTAACCCAAAGATTATTAAAGTATTCGCTCCCTTGGTTGAATGGCGCAGCTGTATCCCATGGCTCAAGTCCAATGTTGCCGTCACGATCATTAAAGTAAAGTTTCATTTCTATGAATCGTTGTTCGTCTTTTACCTTAAATTCGTGGCTGACATATTCGAGAAATGGGACATCAGAAAAGTCGTTGTCATTCTCGCATGATGAGAAGACAAGAAAAAAAAAGATACCAACGAAAACTTTCCGCATAATGCTGGATTTAGACAACAAAGATACGATTTTTTGCATAGAATCTGAGCAAGATTTTAACGCATACGCATTGAAGTTATTTGAAAAGCACCGTCGAGAAAACGCGTTGTACAATACATTTGTTTCCATGTTTGCAAAAGATAAAAGTCCGCAGCACTGGAAGGAAATACCGTGTTTGCCCGTTTCTTTTTTTAAAACACACGATTTGTACATACACAAAAAAGCACCTGAGGCTGTTTTTCAAAGCTCTGGTACAACTGGTACTTTTACCTCACAGCACAAGGTCGATGACTTAGACTACTATCACCAGGTTTGTTGGCGTGGATTTGAACTGCACTATGGTGACATCAAAGAATATGCGTTTTGCTGTTTGTTGCCGTCTTACTTAGAACGATCCGGCTCCTCATTGATCAATATGTGTAAATATTTTATCGATGTGTGTGGCGCCGGAGGGTTTTACCTGAATGATATAGATCAATTGATAAAGGATATTTGCCATTTTAAAAGTATTGGCCGAAAAGTTGTTCTTATTGGCGTGAGTTTTGCCTTGTTGGATTTGGCTGAGACCAAACCAGATAAAACCGTTTTCGAAGATGTGATTGTGATGGAAACCGGAGGGATGAAGGGTAGGAGGAAGGAATTAACTCGTAAAGAACTACACCGTACTTTAATGTCTTCATTAGGTATAGATCAGGTGCATTCAGAATACGGAATGACCGAATTGTTATCCCAAGCATATGGTTTATCAAACGGTATTTTTAAAGCACCTCCTTGGATGAAAGTCCGTGCACGCCACGTGCATGACCCCAAGGAGATGAGACCCGCTGGGCGCCCCGGGTTGCTGAATATTTACGATTTGGCCAATACATATAGTATGCCTTTTATTGCGGTTGATGATATTGGGGTAGTGCACAACGATGAATCCTTTGAGGTCTTAGGGCGTTATGATGCTGCCGATGCCAGAGGGTGTAATCTCATGGTTTTATAATAATTACTAGGCGATGAAGACTTATCAAGAAAAGATTCCTTTTATCATTGACATTACCTCAGATTACATCGTGGTTGATAAACCAGGTGGATTGGTTGTTGATTCAGGTCAAACCGATCATCCTTCACTAACCAAAAAGCTAGAGAATGTTTTAAAGAGTAGAGGCGAACGTATTTCCAAATGGGGCATTCACCCATTGCATTTTATTGATCGTGCTGTAGCTGGTTTGGTCATTTACGCCCGTAAAAAATCGGCGTTTACATCTTTACAAGCGCAGTTTTTAGATCGATCGATAACTAAGGTGTATCTGGCTAAAATCGTTCATCCACTTAGGTCTTCCGAGGGAAGCATGGTACATTACCACAGACGAAGCTCAGATGGCAAGGTGGCTCAGATATTTGACAATAAGGTTGAACATAGCAAGCGGGTAGATTTGCGTTACCGCCGTTTAGATAATCATACGTACGAAATTTTACTGGGCAGCGGTAAGTATCATCAGATTCGTGCCCAACTAAGTCATGAAGGCAGTCCCATCGTTGGTGATACATTATACGATGGCAGCAATCATCCACCAGAGTCTATAGCGTTGATATGTCATCAACTCACCTTTGTTGACGATAAAACCGGCGAGAGGAAAAGCTACACTAGCAACCATAGCCTATAAAAAAAGGTCTCATTCGAGACCTTTAGGGAGTGGGTTATTCAACGATCAAACTTACAGAAGCGCCAAAATTAGCGCCAAACTTTTTCGTTAATTCGAAATCGTGTGGTTCGGCATGTCCTTGGTTTTCCGTCATTGGGTCCCAAGATCCGCCTGGACCATTCAACCAATCATTGGTGTTTACTTGCAGGATAAATTTGGTGCTGCTGTTTTTGGGCAGATTCAGTGTTTCTGTAAACGTGTGTTCTTTTTTAACTAACATTTCATCTGTACCAGGGTGTATGCTGACGTTGGTATTAAAAGCTGTCGTTGACGTATCAGGAACAAAGTTGCCGTATGTGTTAACACGGGCTTCTACAATAATAAATCGGTAGAAGAGATTCCAGTTCCAGTGGGTAGCCTGAAAAGCACTTAAAGGGTGTTCACGTGGGAAATCTGTAGGGTAGGAGCGGTTGGTCGCAGAGTCTAACCCAATGAGATATCTCATCTCTACATAATCGCCTTCGGGAACAGTGATTTTAAAATCATCAGAGCCTTGATTTCTGATATCGAGTAACAGGATTTTGGGATCTGACTTTACCCAATCACCAGATGTGTTTTTTAATTCTACGTTAGACACGTAAAAGCGGGTTTCAAGGAGACGAAAATCATAGCTTTCGTCAATGGAGAACAATTCTGCTCTTTTGACTTCGTTGTTATCAGCCAAGAGCTTCATATCAAATATCATTGTGGCCTTATTAGGTTGAGGCGCAATGGTATGATCGTCGTCATCGCTAGAACAGCTGCTGATAAAAAGACTGCCTGCGATAAAAAAAGAAAGGATGTTTTTAAATGAATTCATGATTAAAAGTTTATCTTAAAAAGTATGAGCCATTAAGCGTGTCTCTAATGATGCCTGAGGTTTGGAATTGTGCGGCATTAAATAAAGAGGAGCCCATTTCTGGAAATGACAATAATGGATAAATGTTAAACACCTCATCGATGTCCCAATCAAGGATATAGACGATTTCAGAGGAAACGTTAATGCTGAAGTTGGCTTCTACACTCATTTCAATGAAATGAGCCGGACCACCAACCAGCATGCTAAACGACGTAGTGGTATCGGGGTGACCAAACAAGGTGTCGTAGACCTGACCTCTGATGCGGCACATCAAGTATCCAATGGTATCGATGTTCCAAAGTTGGTTGTTCGCTAAAAAGCTAGGCTCATCGATGATGAAAAGTGAGTCAGACATAAATATGGAGTTGGTGTCGCCCTTCAAAACAGCGTGTAAACTGTCATTAACCCCAATGTCGAAAAAGATTCTACCATTGTAGCTACCTTGAGGGAGTCTGCCGATTTTTGTGGATTTGTCGTCAATATTGAAAAACGCGTGGTTTTCCAAATCCATCCAGATGGTGTCATCGTTATTTTGTGAAATATAACGGAAATTGGTAAGCATAAATTCCACTTCTTCCAATTTAAATCCCTCGCCAAATATATTGGTGTACAAAGTATCTCTGTTGATGACTTGGTCTTCTATATAGGCATTGTATCTCACAATGACATTGCGTTTGTCTCTATCGTTGGCGTCACCAGTATTGATGCGGTCTGAAATATCATCTTGCGTACATGCAAAGGTTGACAAAAGTAGCATTGTCAAAAGGCTCCAACTGGAAAATTGTTTTACTGTCATGGGGTGATGATGGATTAGTTTTTAAACATTCAAAAAAACAAATGTTATAACGTTGCAATCATACTACAAATATACGACACGTTGTCATAGAATTGCAGTAACATTTATTACAATTGCGTGTAAGAGACATTCTTTTAGTTATCGTTGTTTTTGTTCACAGGCAGCTGTTCAATGGCTGCCATGATTTTTTCGAGGATAACTTGAGGTGAATCATCCTTAGAGTATTCTAATGGATCTTTAAACTTCATGCTCAAATCAACACCTCGTTTTTTTACCAGTAGACCTTTGCGGTCAAATGCTCGTCGGAAACCGTCAACAACGACGGGAATAACGATGGGATTATTGTTTCTTATCAATTGTGCTGTTCCTCTTCTTCCAATGGCATAAGGCCTGGTAGTGCCTTGAGGGAATGTGATTACCCAACCTGAATTTAAAGCCGTTTCAATTTTGCGAATATCGCCAGGGTCTACTCCTCGATTAATCTCTTTCCCTGCTTCTCGCCAACTTCGTTTGATGGAGACACTACCAACGTAGGCAAATAGTTTAGGTAATAAGCCAGACTTCATGGTTTCTTGGGCTGCGATGAAGTATATATTAAGTGGAGGGTTGAGTAGAAACCAAATAAAGTTAATCCGGTTAAACACGCCCCATTTGGCACAACCAAATACGTGATACATGCAAGCCACGTCAGCAAAGTATGTTTGATGATTGCTTACAAAAATCACTTTTTGCTTTGGTAGATCCTTTAGCTTTTCAGCACCTTCTATAGAGGTTTTGTTGACCCAATTGAATCGATACCAGGTTATCAGTCCAAAATAAAAGATAATGAAGCGTTTGATTAATAGACTATTGCCAAACGCATCGTGTGTTTTAAACGGTAGACGCATGGGTGCAAAAGTAATACATGTTGCGTAATTGCCACTTATTTGTTGAAATCACCCATTTCCAGCAGTTCACTAATAATCATTGCGGTTGCCCCCCATACCGTTTTTGAATGTACGTGAAAGGCCGGGCACCTTAGCGTTTGGTCTTTAATGGTTATGTCTTTGTATGTTAAATTGTCTGGATGACACAGCGATGCTAATTTAACGGTGATTAGTTCCGAAACTTCACTGGGGTTACCCTTGAAGTTTGGTGAACCGTGATACCACCCTACAAAAGGATAGACCAAAAAATTGCTGGGAGGAATGTATAGAGAACTCAATGAACCCAAATATTCAATGTTATTAGGGTTTGCCGCAACTTCTTCATGAGCTTCTCGAGTAGCCGTATGAAAAAAGTCTGTATCGCTGGCTTCCTTTTTGCCTCCCGGAAAACTTATTTGTTTGCTGTGAACACCGTTGTAGGCAACACGTTCCATCAAAAGTGTGTTTGTGTTTTGTTCTTCGTCTTGAAACAAGAGGATAAGCACCGCGGCCTCTTTTGGATTAAGAGTTTTTAATGTTTGCTCATTGGGAAGCAATCTGTGCGGTGGAGAGTACTTTTTGTGTGCAGCTTCGCCCGGTAATTGTTGACTCAGTTGGTGCTTCCAAAAAATAATTTCCTCTTTTTGCATGTTGTTAATTTGAAACGAGACAAAGGTACATTGAGGTTGTTTTTCCTTGGTGATGTACAGCAAATATTTGATACATTTGACCCTTTATTTGGTTTTGACCAAAAATATGTTTGTAACATAAAAGCCATTATTGTAATGGATAGAAGTTCATTCCTTCAACACTAGAAATCACTCATAATATGACCATCACTCAATTAGAATACATTGTAGCTGTAGATGACTTTAGACATTTTGGCAAAGCGGCTAAGCATTGCAAAGTGACGCAGCCGACTTTAAGTATGCAGATTAATAAACTTGAAGAAGCGTGGAATGTTCGCCTTTTTGACCGTGCACACAAACCCATATTACCCACCAAAACAGGTGAATGGGTTGTGGCTCAAGCAAGGATCGTGCTCAGGGAGGTTAAGAAAATGGATGATTTTATTGAGTCCACCAAAGGGGTCTTTCAAGGCGTATTTAAAATTGGAGTAATTCCAACAATCAGTCCGTATTTGCTCCATAGAATCATCAAACCTTTTCAAGCACTCTACCCCGATGTGAAGTGCTTGTTTGAAGAGGCGACCACCGATACACTTTTGAGAAAGTTGCGGGAAGAACAAATTGATGTCGCGATACTGGCCACTCCTTTAGGAGAGTTGGGGTTGGATGAAGAGCCTTTGTATTACGAACCATTTATAGCTTTTGTTCACCCGTCGCACCGCTTGTCAAAAGATGCATTTATCCTTAACTCGGAATTGAATCCAAAAGACCTATTGTTGTTGTCAGAAGGGCATTGTTTTAGAAACTCAGTTCTCAATATGTGTCAATATGAAGAAGACGTCATTCACAACAATTTGTCTTTAGAAAGTGGAAGCTTCGAAACACTCATCAGGTTGGTCAAACAAGGCTTTGGAATGACATTACTGCCATATCTAGCAGTTATGGAATTGCATGAGAGTGATAAGAAGTGGACAAAACCTTTAGCCGAGCCAAGGCCAGTTCGAGAGATTGGTATGGTCTTCAAGCACGGTCATTTAAAAACAAACCTCATCAATGCATTAAAGCGTGTCGTGCAAAACAACGTCCCTGAAAAGCTTCTCAAAAACGAGGGTGTTGTTTTATCGCCCAAGAGAAAGGAATAAAGATGCGAACCAACGAAGGGTGTATAATGTCTTCCCTAAGTCGGTTCGCAATGACATTGTTTACGTCACTTAGTCTTTTTCCGCGGAGAACTGACCATCAATGACAATGTTCACTTCTTCTGTGCCGTCTGAATATTGAAAATTAACGGTAAACTCCCCATCAATTTGTTCTGATTGAACGTTGGTAATGGTTACAGAACCCCCGTTACCAAAGAAGAGAAAATTGCCGTTACTCGCACTGGCATTTGTTTCGTCATCTTCTTGATCGGTTGCCGTTCCAATAGCCGTATATATACCTTCTTCAACCGGAGGGTTAAATAAGAAAGTAATGAATGGCCAATTGTTAAACGACACAAATAAAGTAATAGCAACATCGCCACTTACCGTTTCGTAATAAGCAATTCCATTGATGTCTTCAGTAATGTCTCCGCTCACGGAGGCTTCAAATGTGCCAACACTCATTCCGTTGCCATTGCCATTACCGTTGCCGTTTTCGCCATCGTCATCATCGCTACAGGCAGTAAAAGTTAGAGCGCCGAACATCATCAATAAAGCTGAAAATCTCTTCATGTTTTATGTTTAAAAGGTTAATAATATTGCAAATATACAAGCTAAATCTATTTGTTTTTTAATAACAACCTGAAAATTAGGGTTGAAAATTTTTTTTAATGCTTTATATGTGATTACGGAGGGGTGTTGTATTCATAATACCTTAATAATTAAAATTTTATACGGTTGTGTTTTTGGTAGTTTTTAACAGTTCTAAATAGCTATATAGGTCATTAATATTATTTCTGGTCACTAATTTTGTCCACCAAAAATAAAAAGTCCCTATGTCAAAAGACCTAAAGATTACTAAGGGTGTCAACATCCCGTTAAAGGGAAAAGCAGAGCAGTTGATTGGCAATGCCGACCAACCTAAAGTTTTTGCTGTTAAGCCTACAGATTTTGTTGGTTTGTTCCCGAAGTTGCACGTCAAAGAAGGTGCTGAGGTAAAAGCCGGAGATCCACTTATCTATTCAAAGGATGACAATCGAATCCAATGGGTAAGTCCAGTTAGTGGAGAAGTGGTGGAAATTGAGCGTGGCGACAAGCGCAAAATGTTGGCGGTTAAAATTCTTGCTGACAGCAGCATTACTTACAGAGAATTTCCTGTAGAGTCTCCTGCCGAAATGGCCAGAGAGGCTGTTGTAAAGCGACTATTAGACAGTGGTTGTTGGCCTTTCTTGCGTCAGCGTCCATACGGGACTATTGCATCACCTGATGATACGCCAAAGTCCATTTTTGTTTCGTGCATCAATACGGCACCATTATCAGCGGATCAAGACTTTGTTGTCCGTGGTCAAGAAGAAAACTTCCACACTGGTATTGAGGCTTTGAAAAAGCTTACCGATGGTAAGGTACACTTGACGGTGACAGGAATGAGTACGCCATCTGATGTTTTTAAAAACACAAAAGGCGTAGAGATTCATAAAGTTAGTGGTCCGCACCCGGCAGGAAATGTAGGTGTTCACATTCACAACATTGATCCCATACTCAACAATAAGGACAAGGTTTGGTATTTAAATCCACAAGATGTGATCGTTATAGGTCGTCTATTCAAGGAGGGGAAATACGATCCTACTCGAGTAGTGGCATTGGCGGGACCAAAAGTGAAGAATCCTCGCTATTTTAAGGTGATGATAGGCGCACAAATCACCCCTTATCTAGAAGGACAGGTTGAAGGCGACAACAATCGTTATATCAGTGGTGATGTATTGACGGGAACTAAAATCTCTAAGGACGGCTTTTTGGGCTTTTACGATGAAGAGATATGTGTCTTAGAAGAAGGCAATGAGCCTGAAATATTTGGCTGGATTAAGCCAGGTGGAAATAAATTTTCTATTTCCAGATCGCTATTTACTTGGGTGTTTCCAAAGAAAGAACTCAAGCTGGATACCAGTATGCACGGTGAAGAAAGAGCATTTGTTGTAACGGGAGAGTACGAAAGAGTATTCCCCTTTGACATTTACCCTGTTCATTTGTTAAAATCCATCATGATTGAAGACATTGAGCAGATGGAGAAGCTAGGAATCTATGAGTTGGTTGAAGAGGATATGGCGCTTTGTGAAGTTGTTTGTACATCGAAAATTCCCGTACAAGAAACCTTGCGCAAAGGCTTGGATTTGGCCAAACAAGAGTTGGGGTAATTTTGTTATAACAAGGAAGATTAATTGATTGCATTATGAAGTTTTTACACAGTATTATCGACAAGGTAGAACCTAATTTTGAGGAAGGGGGTAAGTTTGAAAAACTTTGGCCTCTTTTCGACGGTTTCAAAACCTTTGCTATGGTTCCTGGTCACACGGCACATACAGGTGCACACATTCGCGACGGGATCGACTTAAAACGCACCATGTTTACCGTGATTGTTGCCCTTATTCCGGCTCTTATCTTCGGTATGTGGAACGTGGGATACCAACACTATTTGGCGCTTGGATTGGCTGATGAGATGTCTTTTGTCGACAACATTTTGTTTGGTGCCATAAAAGTAATTCCAATGGTGATTGTTTCTTATGGCGTCGGTTTGGCTATTGAGTTTGCTTTCTGTATTTACAAAGGGCACCAAATCAACGAAGGATATCTGGTAACGGGTATGCTTATTCCATTGATTATGCCGGTTGATTTGCCATTGTGGATGTTGGCCATTTCCGTGGTATTTGCCGTCGTCATCGGTAAAGAAGTCTTTG
>JAIUMB010000018.1 GCA_022565745.1 Cryomorphaceae bacterium
AGTCATAACCCAAAGAAAAACGCCAAGTGGCACTATCTACAGCAGAGGAAAATCTGTATATAGCAATCTGGTTGGCTGCAGTATCGTTTAGAAACAAGCCGTTTTGTGCAAAAAACACCGCAGTATCACCGCCCCATTTATGCATATCGGTAAAAAAATCACTCCAATTTGATTGTGCTATTACAAATGATCCGAACAACAATAGTGGGGCAATATATTTTATCATCAGATTTTTTTTACAAAAATAAAAAACCCACTCAAAAAAGAAAGTGATTTACTACATTTTTAAGATTTTTTCCTAAAAAAATTAGAGAATATCCATTGACTAAGAAAATGATTTGAAGTGAACAGGTTCGGGTCATATCTTTGTGAAATTGTTAATTTTGGCAAACGGTAGAACATTGAGACACATTCTTAGCGAGTTAAATCCAGCACAACGCGAAGCCGTGGTGCACACTCAGGGCCCTTCGATGATCATTGCGGGGGCGGGTTCAGGTAAAACCAGAGTATTGACGTATAGAATTGCCTATCTGATGGAGGCTGAAAACGTTGACCCATTTAATATATTGGCTCTTACATTTACCAATAAGGCGGCTCGAGAGATGAAGCATCGAATTGGAACCGTTGTTGGCAATTCGGAATCGCAGAACCTCTGGATGGGAACATTCCACTCTGTGTTTGCAAGAATTTTACGCGCCGAAGCCGCTAAGATTGGCTACCCTCCAAACTTCACCATCTACGATACTGAAGATGCAAAGAAACTCATCAGTAGCATCGTTAAAGAGAAGAATTTAGATAAAGACATTTACAAGGCTAAAACCATTCAGGGACGAATTTCAGGTTTAAAAAACAACTTGATTACGCCTAAGATGTACGACCGTTTTCCCGAATTGCAAGAACAAGATGTGACGGCCAAAACACCGTTGTTCAAAGAAGTATACGAAACGTATTGTGAGCGTTGTTTTCGTGCCGGCGCAATGGACTTCGACGACCTTTTGCTTAAAACCAATGAATTACTGGCCACCTATCCGGATGTGCTGGCCAGATACCAAGACCGATTCAGGTATATCATGGTAGATGAGTATCAAGATACCAACCACTCTCAGTATATCATCGTCAAAGCCTTGGCTTCAAGATTTGAAAACATCTGTGTGGTTGGCGATGATGCGCAGAGTATTTATGCCTTTAGAGGGGCTAATATTCGCAACATTCTCAACTTTAAAAAGGACTATCCCGACGCGAAAGTCTTTAAACTCGAACAAAACTACCGCAGCACCAAAAACATTGTAAGTGCAGCAAATAGTTTGATTTCCAAAAACAAGCATCAATTAGAAAAAGACGTTTGGACGAGCAACGACAATGGTGAAAAAATAAACGTTCACAAATCGCTCAACGAGGGTCAGGAAGCCCAGTACATCACCGAACGTATCATTGATCATCAGCTCAACGACAACATCTCATATAACGATGCCGCTATTCTTTACCGAACCAATGCACAAACCAGAGCATTGGAAGAAGCGCTGAGGAAAAAGGGTATTCCCTACAGAATTTATGGCGGTTTGAGCTTTTACCAACGCAAGGAAATCAAAGATTTATTGGCCTATTTACGCTTGGCCATTAACCCCAGTGACGAAGAAGCATTTCGACGCATCATCAATTATCCTGCGCGAGGCATTGGCACCACTACCTTAGACAAAATGGTGAACTTAGCCAATACACACAAAAAATCACTTTGGGAAATAGCGTCAAGCATACATCAATACAGCGACTCGTTCAACAAAGGTATTGCGACAAAAATCGGCAATTTTGTTTTGAAGATCAACAATTATCGCGGCATGATTTTGCGCGGTGAAGACGCCCACGTTATCGCCGAAGAGGTAGGTAAAAACAGTGGTTTATTGCCGGAATTGGCCAAAGACAAAACACCCGAAGGCGTTTCTCGTTATGAAAACATCCAAGAATTGCTTTCATCCATCGAGGAATTTGTGGCTACGCAAAAAGAATTGGAAGACGGCAATGCCAGTTTAGAGAACTTTCTCAGCGATGTTGCGCTCATTACCGATGCCGACACCCAAGCCAATGAAAACGAGCCGGCAATATCACTTATGACCATTCATCAGGCCAAAGGACTGGAGTTCCCCATCGTGTTTATCGCTGGTATGGAGGAAAACCTTTTCCCCAATATCATGACCTTGACATCTCGTGTTGACTTAGAGGAAGAACGTCGACTTTTTTACGTAGCTTTGACACGTGCGGAAAAAACACTATATTTGACCTATTGTCATACACGCTATAGATGGGGAAAACTCAATTACAATGAGCCCAGTCGATTTATTGATGAAATCGATGATGCCTTTGTTAATTTTGACATACCCGATTTTCACCCTTATGACGAGCCAAAAATGTTTGGCGCACCGAACCCACATAACAATCAACAATCAACATCTTACACTAAGAAACGATCTATGACGGATAACAAACCCAGACAAGCCAGTGCCAGTAAAGAATCAGAAACGACTGGAGGCGCCTATGCACCAAACCGAAAAAACTTACGTCCCTTGAGCAAATCCAGTGCTGAAGGTGATAAAAAAGTGGTAGACCTCATAGAAGGAAGCCGTGTTATCCACGATAAATTTGGCAGAGGTGTTGTCTTGAAGGTTGAGGGAGAAGGCAACAACGCCAAAGTCACCATTCGATTTGAAAAAGCCGGAGAAAAAACGCTTTTGATGAAATTTGCTCGATTGAGAAAATTGGGATAAGACCAGAAATATGGAATACAATTCAGTACGCGAGTCACTCATTCTTCCGGAATATGGAAGAAACATACAAAACATGGTCAAACACGCCATGACCATCACTGACCGAGATAAAAGAAACGACGCTGCCCGAGCCATTGTTGAGGTGATTGGCAACCTTGTGCCTCATCTTCGCGATAATCCAGACTACCGCCACAAGTTGTGGGACCACTTGTTTATTATGTCCGACTTCAAATTGGATGTTGATAGTCCTTACGGAAAACCCGAGCCGGAGACCTTTTCAAAACCACCAGAACGGGTTTCTTACCCGGTTAAATCAAGAAAGTATCGCCACTATGGACAATTGGTCCTAAAGATGATTGATGCAGCCTGTGAGATGGAACCCGGTGATGAAAGAACGCGTGCGGAGCTTGCTATTGCCAATCACATGAAGAAGACCTATCTATTGTGGAACAAAGACCATGTAGATGACGAGGTTATTTTTCATGATCTAAGCGAGTTGAGCAAAGGCAACATTCAATTGTCCGAACTAACACTGATCAGTAAAAAATCAGTCAGCGGACTCAGTCAATCCAACAAACCCGCTCAAAAACGTGGAAAGCGCCACTTCAAGAATTACAAGAAAAAACGCTACAACAACAATAACAACAACAAAGGCAATCGTCAAAAATAACATTCATGGGCACCTTTAAAATTGAAGGCGGACACAAACTTAACGGCACCATAACGCCACAAGGCGCAAAAAACGAAGCACTGCAAATCCTTTGCGCCACTCTGCTTACAGATAAAGAAATTACCATTGAAAATATCCCTGACATTATCGATGTCAATAAACTCATTGACTTACTCGGTTCCATGGGCGTGAAAACGCAAAAACTGGATAAGGGAAAATGGTCGTTTCAGGCCGATGAGGTCAACCTCGCATACCTCGAATCGGAGGCGTTTAGAAAAAAAGGCTCTGCCCTACGCGGATCTGTCATGATTGTTGGACCACTTTTGGCAAGATTTGGTCGTGGATATATCCCCAAACCTGGAGGTGATAAAATTGGACGAAGAAGACTAGATACCCACTTTATCGGCTTTCAAAAGCTAGGCGCCACATTGCGAATCAATGCCGATGAGGCTTTTTATGGTGTTGAAGCGAAAGAACTCAATGGTGCTTACATGTTGCTCGACGAAGCTTCGGTCACTGGAACGGCCAATATCGTCATGGCAGCTGTTCTGTCTAAAGGAACAACCACCATCTATAACGCCGCGTGTGAGCCCTATCTGCAACAGCTTTGCAACATGCTCAACCGAATGGGTGCCAAAATATCGGGAATTGGCTCAAATCTGCTTACCATTGAAGGGGTTGAAACCCTTGGAGGAACCTCCCATCGTATGCTGCCCGATATGATAGAGGTTGGAAGCTGGATTGGCATGGCCGCCATGACCGGATCAAACATAACCATTAAAAACGTCAACTATGATGCCCTCGGCGTTATTCCTGATGTATTTAGAAAATTAGGCATTAAAATCGAGCGCCAAGGCGACGATATTCATATTCCTGAGCACGACCATTACGAGGTTCAAAGCTTTCTAGATGGTTCAATCATGACCATTTCAGACGCCCCCTGGCCGGGCTTTACTCCTGACCTTTTGAGCATTATTCTGGTGGTCGCCACTCAAGCCCGCGGGAGTGTTCTTGTTCATCAAAAGATGTTTGAGAGCCGCTTGTTCTTTGTGGATAAACTTATAGACATGGGCGCACAAATCATTCTTTGCGACCCTCATCGCGCCACTGTTATTGGCTTAGACAAAAAAGTAAATCTGCGCTCCACAACCATGACCAGCCCGGATATCCGTGCCGGTATTTCTCTTCTCATTGCAGCTCTTAGCGCAGATGGCACCTCCACAATTCACAACATCGATCAGATCGACCGTGGCTATGAAGATATAGATGGAAGACTAAGGGCTCTTGGAGCAAAAATTGAACGTTTGTAAAGTGATGTAGACTCAAACTAAGACTAAGACTCAAACTAAGACTAAGACTCAAACTAAGACTCAAACTAAGACTAAGACTCAAACTAAGACTAAGACTCAAACTAAGACTAAGACTAAGAATAAGAATAAGAATAAGACTAAGAATAGGCGGTTAACGTACTGATACGTTTACTACCTATACATTCGTGAGTCATTGTCATTGTCATTGTCATCGTCATTGTCATCGTCATCGTCATTGTCATCGTCATCGTCATCGTCATTGTCATCGTCATTGTCATTGTCATCGTCTTAGCCTCCCCCCAGCTTCCGCTTATACATAGCGACGGTATTTTGCAATCCGTAATATAAGGCGTCACTGATGAGTGCATGACCGATGGATACCTCCTGTAAAGGTTTCACGTTTTCGGCAAACCAAGCGAGATTGTCTAGTGATAAATCGTGACCGGCGTTTACCCCTAAACCGCATTTTGAGGCAAAAGCAGCACATTCAGCGTAACGCTTCACAGCCTGTTCCTTGTCGCTGGGATATAAGACGGCATACGCTTCGGTGTACAACTCTATTCTGTTGGCTCCTAACTGCGCAGCCGCTTCAATGCGCTGTTCGTCGGTTTCAATAAACAAAGACGTGCGGATGCCTTCAGCCCTCAATCTGTCTATGATGGGCTTAAGCATACTTGCGTGTGCAACGGTGTCCCAACCAGCGTTACTGGTTAGCACATGCGGCGAATCTGGCACCAAGGTCACCTGTGCAGGCTTCACTTCAATCACCATTTGTAAAAACTCATCAGAAGGGTAACCTTCTATATTGAACTCTGTAGTAAGTACATCCTTTAACTCATATACATCGGTCCTTCGAATATGGCGTTCGTCTGGACGAGGATGAACAGTAATTCCATCGGCACCAAATCGCTCAATATCCAACGCTGTTTTTACAACATTGGGTACTTGTCCACCACGAGCATTTCTCAAGGTGGCAATTTTATTGATATTGACACTTAGTTTTGTCATTATTTTTTTCGCTTTAAAGTCATTAATGTTATTTCAGGCCATATGCCAACCCTTCCGTGATAACCGATGTGGCCAAAACCTCGATTGACATACAAATATTTATTGGCTTCTCGGTACAGTCCTGCCCACTTGGGATAGCGATATTTCACAGGACTCCATTTAAACCAACCGGGGATCTCTACGCCAAACTGCATTCCGTGGGTATGACCACTAAAGGTAACGTGGATATTTTTCGGATGCTGCTTTACTTGTTCGTCAAAATGTGATGGATCGTGCGACAATAAAAGCTTAAATCCGTCGTCCGGTACCTTTTCAAAAGTTGCATCTAAATCTCCGTATTGAGGAAATGGAGGTTTTCCCCAGTTCTCTACACCCGATATATAAATGGAATCATCACCTCTTGATAGTTCTACCGTTTCATTTCTCAATAACTGAAAGCCAATATCCTCATGAGACTGACAAATCTTTTGGAAGTTTTCTCTTTTTGCTTGTGCCGATGGCCATGCAATATAATCGCCATAATCGTGATTTCCCAACACCGAAAACTTCCCTACCTTGGCCTTAATGGTCTGATAAACAGAAACCCAACCCTCCATTTCAGCCGCATCGTTGTTGACCAAATCACCCGTAAATAAAACCACATCGGCAGATAAATTATTGATGAGCTCTAAGCCGCGGAGTACTTCCTCTTTACTGTCGAAGCTACCTGTATGTAGATCAGAAATTTGAACCACCTTGAACCCATCAAAAGCCTCAGGCAAATCGTCAAATTCAAGGGTTTGTTTGACCACATTAAATCGATACTTTCCTTTCCAAGAGCCATACAGTATGGATAAAAAAGGTAGAGCTGCAAATGCAAATGCCAACTGAGAAACAAATAATCTTCGATCGGGTAAAAACGTTGATTTGGATGTGTTAGATGATGTCAAACGCTCAAAAAAAGCAACCCCTACCCGCCAAACATCTTCGCCAAACATCCAAAAACAAACAAATATTTTGGGGACATATATGGCCAACAAAACCGTCATGGTGTGGTGAAAAATATCGGCGTTTCTGGTGCCATTTAAGACGACCACTATGGAAGCCAGTAACATAGCAAATGCTAGAGCCGTTGCAACCCAAAACACCCATCGAATGGATTCGTTATTTCTGGTGACCGTTTTCCACGCCTGATAGGCGTAATAGTCTATCAATACAAGCAATGCAATGGTTAATATGCTGCGGATGATGTAAGTCATAAGGAGGTAATAAAGATGGTGCAAAGTTAACCTTGATAAGACAAAAATGTTTCTAATGACTTACTTTTGCTACCATGATTGTTTGATTAAAATTTCTTAAGGAAATTAATCTGCAATTTAACACTTATCTCACGTCTTTGCACACGATGTTTGCGCTTAGTTTTTTTAAAAATTTTTTTGTGAATCAGATACTTAAACTTGTTTTTCAACAAATACTAGGGAGTAAAAAAGACTTTCAATTTCGCGAACGCCTCTTTCACGCGCTTTGCGTGTTTATGATTTTTCCAATATCACAAATCATCATACAAAATATTGCAATTGGACTATATGCACTAATACTTCCTTGGTCATTTGTCTTTCTCTATTTGTTGATGTGCTACAGCATTTCGAGATATTTTAAAAAGTTTGAGCTTGCTACTGTTCTTTTTGGAATTGGAACACTATTTATTATGTCGGTAAACTACATCTACAATGACGGAATAAATGGACCAACAATGATTGGAAGTTTTATACCAATGACATTGCTTTTTGTGATTTCTAATACTCGGTTGAGAATAATTTGGGCCCTATTGTATGCATTGGTTTTTGGTCAATTGTTTTACTTAGAGTTCAACAATACGGACTTCATTAAACCCGAATATCTTTCAGAAAAACATCGATATTTAGATGTTTATGGCACCTATGTATTCAGCCTTATCTCTGTTTTTATGATTGCCTGGTTTACACAAACGTCGCTGAAGAACGAGCAAAGAAAAACAAAACAACAATCTGAGAAACTGAAAAAAGAACGATATGCACTAAGGCAGTCAAACAGTCAGCTAAACAAACTCTTTTCCATTATCTCTCATGACTTAAGAAAGCCATTAGGGAACATCATTTCTTACTTAGATCTTCTTGACGATGACATGCTAAATGACCGCGAGAAGGAACTTATCAAACAAGATTTATATCTAAACACAAAAAACACACATCAACTTTTAGAAAATTTACTGAATTGGTCTAGGGCACAAGAAAATGGCTTTAATTTTTCTCCCTCTAAAATAAACTTCCACGATTTGCTTTTCAACACGCTTAGTATTTCAAAAGACCTAGCAAAACCAAAGAACATTTCAATATTAGCTTCCTACGACACCAACACCATTGTAAAAGCAGACAAGAGCCTCGTTGAAATCATCATTAGAAACTTACTACAAAATGCCATTAAATTTTCTCCAGAAAACTCGACGATTTGGTTTAATGCAGAAATTAAAGATAACCAATTGGCATTTCAGATTATTGATGAAGGCGATGGGTTAAAAGACTTTGAAAAAGAGCAAATCAAAAAGAAAGCCACCGATCTCAGTTGGCATTCAACCAAAAACAATCACGGTCTTGGTCTACATCTCTGTGTGATGTGTGCTTCAACGCATAATGGTTACATTGAGGCTTTTGATAACCCAAAAGGAGGAACAATAATGAAGTTTACTATTGGTGCTTAAGCATGATAGGCAATCTCGATATCCCTAAATTGCCATTGGGGTTCCCCATGCGGAGCATATTGCTAATGGTAGGTGCAATATCAATAATTTCAACCGCTTCAAACGACTCTCCTGCTGGCACATTTTTACCAAACATAATCCATGGCACACGGGTATCATAACTGTAACCTGTTCCGTGGGTTGTTCCTTTTACTTGCCACGTCATTTCTAGGTAAGATGGGTGTAGAGCAACGATAACATCTCCACTTCTTCCATCCATTAAGCCTCTATCAATTTTTCCTTTTAATCCTTGGCTAAATTCTGTATTAAAGTAAACATCATAGGAATGGGCAAACAACACGCCTGGAAACGATCTACAAACGTCTACAATGGTGTTAATAACCGCCTCTTTTTGGAGTTTTGCCGATTTAATGTTTTCGTCGTTTAAATAAAACTGTAAATTGCGATAATCGTCAATCAAATCTACACGTCCGTACTTTGACTGTAAAACAGACTGCACCATGTCGAGCAGCTCACCCTTTTCCAACCCTGCGGGTATTCTTACTGATTCTGAAAAACCTACAGCATCGGCGGCACCGTGATCGGCTGTTAAAAATAACACATACCCATCTTCGCCAAGTGTACGGTCGAGGACATCGAGAAAATCACCTAGTTCTTTGTCGAAACGAAGGTATTGGTCGGCAATTTCTACAGACCGAGGCCCAAATTGATGCCCAATATAATCTGGCGAAGAAAAGCTAACAGTAAGCATGTCCGTAACCCCTCGTTGTCCGAGTTTTTCATGACGAATAGCTTCCTCTGCCATTTCAAAGGTAATGGTATTGCCCCAAGGCGTATTTTTAATCAGACTATTACCAAGTTTTTTATACAAAACCGGAAGTGGGTATGGAAATGTACTGCGCGACATGCCCGTAAAAGGCATCTCAAACGCCACATCGTCGTCGGTGGCAACTGAGGCATAGTCTTCCAGCGGCAATAGTGTTTCCCAGGGTGCCTGCATGTACTTCCCTGGTTGTTTTTTGGCATTGTAATTCTCAACCCATTCAGGCAATGTATCCATATAATAATTAGAAGTGATCCACTTACCGGAACCACCATCGTACCAGTATGCGGCATTTGCAGTGTGTCCCGCAGGTAAAATGGCTCCCCTATCTTTTAAAGCTATACCAATGGTTTTAGACCGGAAATTCGTGAACAAGCGCCACTCATCGGTAAAGGTGGTTGTAAGCATATTGGCCGGCGACATTTTCCCCTCTTTACCGCCTGCTCCAACACCTTCGACCTTGTTGTCTTGGGTAACGTACATCTTCTCTTTGGTTTCCTTCACAAACCAATTGTTGGCAATAATGCCATGAATAGAGGGGGTGGTTCCCGTAAAAATACTAGCATGCCCGGGCCCTGTATAAGTAGGCACATAAGGGAAGTTTGTGTTGTGGAAGTGAAAACCTTCCCGCATCAAACGCTTCAAGCCATTGTCGCCGTATAAATCTTCATAGCGATACAAATAATCATAACGCATTTGATCTACAACGATACCTACAACCAATTTAGGTCTTTCACTTATATCAGAAGGGGGCGTTTCACTGGTTGTACTGCTACACGATGAAACAAATAATAAGACACTCAAGCATTTAAAATAACGAAGCATAATGTATTGACTTTTTGCAAATATTCATCTAGACCCTTGCAACGATTGTTACCCAAACATTATTTTTACTTTAGGCCGATTTCTCTCAATCGTTCGTCGAGATATTCGCCAGCAGTAATGTCATCATACAAACGAGGTTGCTGCTCAGATATGCAATTACCCAAGACGTTCAAGGGCATGTCTGAACGCGGATGAAGGAAAAAGGGAATACTGAAACGCGATTGCCCCCACTTTTCACGAGGGGGGTTGACGACTCGATGCGTGGTTGATCGCAATTTATTGTTGGTCAATCGCTGCAGCATATCACCAACATTGACCACAATCATATCTGGCAGCGCAGTAACGGGTACCCATTCGCCTTGTCTACTCAACACCTCTAGTCCCTCAGCTGAAGCTCCCATCAATAAGGTAATCAAATTGATATCTTCGTGTTCTGCTGCACGTACAGCATCTCCTGGATCCGAGTCAATTGGTGGATAGTGAATGGCGCGAAGAATGCTATTACCTGCCTTTACCCATTTATCAAAATAACTGTCTTCTAACCCCATGTAGATGGCCAGCGCTTTTAACACCTCTATCCCAGTTTTTTCCAAGGTTTGGTATGCTTCCTTGCCTTTGGCGTTAAAGAGCGGTAATTCTTCTACCAATATGTTATCCGGATAAACATCGGCAACGGTTTGGGTTGTTTGCGTATCGTACTGTCCGAATTGCCAAAACTCCTTTAAATCTCCCGTATTTCTTCCCTTGGCATGCTCTCTGCCAAAGGGCGTATATCCCCGTTGACCAGCCAATTGCGGAATGCTGTATTTACCCTTGACACCTTCGGGCAAATTAAAAAACGCTTCAACTTGTGTGTATAGGTCCTTGACCAAAGCGTCGCTTAAGCCATGGTTTCTCAATGCCACAAAACCTATGTCTTCATAGGCTTTTCCTATAGATTGAATAAATGCTTGACGTCTTACTGGGTCTCCTGAAGTAAAGTCGTGTAAGTCAAGAGCGGGAATGCCAATGTTTTTCTGCATTTGATTAGAGTGGTTTTACTTTATAACCCATTTTTTTTAATCCTTCTAAAATGCCTTTATCTCCTGGTAAATGCGCGGCACCTACTGCTATAAAGGAGGGAGATTGTTTCATGATTGCTGGTAACTTTTTTAACCATTCCTCATTTCTGTCACCGAGAATTAAGTCATCAAAACCTGAGAAGGTAGGGTCTTTTTTGGTAATTTGCAGAATCTTATCGATATTTCCTGAGGTATATGCATCTGTTAACATGCGGTATTCTGCTGCGGCATTGTGGTGGTTCATCGCCATTGATTCAAGCATTTTCAATTGATCTTCTATGGAAACTTCATCGAAAAGTCCCAACTGAAAATCTAATGTCTCAAGTGCCTTAATGGGTATGCCCTGCTCCTTAGCCATATCTACCAAAGCCGTCTCAAAAGACTTGATATCGCTACAAGGAAAAGACGCTTGTACGAGCATCATACTTACAATGATGGGCTTCATTATCTTGAGTTGCTTGAATTCAATATTCAAAGCATTCACCAGAATCTGGTCAATAATTTCCGTGGTTTCCTGCGAAAGCATGGTGTAGTTTTCCTCCATTGCAGGATCAATCAGCTTGCTCATCATCGTCTGCTGCATGGTTGTATCGGTGATATCCATCTCCAAGTACAGCAATTTTGTAGCCTGTAATGCTTGAGGAAGCTCGTCGGGCATAACAAAGTCTTCCGCACAAATCATGTGCATGGTTCCAAAAATAAAACTCGGCTGTTTCAATCCATTTCCTTCAACCTTGTATAAAAGTCCTTGCGCAAATGCAGACTCCGAAGCCAAAACAAGCAGTAAAAGAATGGTTACCTGCTTAAAAAAATTATGTATCATGTTATTAAAGGTGTTATTATTGATTAATTACTGCGCTTTTCAAAGACAATATCATTTCCCATGGGGAAGTCAAAAATCAATCGGTTTCCCTCCAAACGATATTGCATCGCTTTTTGAAGGTGAGAAATGATGTCTGGTTTGTCTTGGCAAAACATTTTTGTCATGGCATAGGAAGACATATCAATTTTAAAACCAATTTGCTTGAACGGACCAAAGAAACGGTTGCAACCAGCAAATCCTTGAACCTGCATTGAGTCCAAGCGAAAGGTCATGGATGGCAATTGGGAACCGTAAACTTCTGGCATGATGTCATCAAAACCGTTGACTTCCGACAAAACCCAGTGGCCATGCAAACGGTGATCGTAGTAAAAGTTGCCCCAAAATGCTAAATGGGTGGTGTCGGTGGTATTTTTCTTTATCAACTTCACATCAAAGTAAGACAGTGAATCGTTATCACCTTGTCTCATGGCTAAATCCCCTACCGGTTGAGACGACGGTTCATCTGCTTTTAAAGAGTCTGCAAAATGAATGATAAGCATTCGGTATTGATCATCATCGCCGATAAATGCTGTACGGTTTTGGCGGTCTTTTTCTTTTCTCATTTCACCGTTAAACCTAACAATACTTTCACCTATTGCCGCTTTAAACTGAGCTTGAAAAAGATCTTCTTCTATTTGGTGATCGGCTTGATCGAGTATCAGTGCCATACCCAACTCTTGATTTTCAAGCGTTAAAACATGGTTGCTTTGCAATTGCATGACGCTTTGTCGATGCTGAGGATTTTCGGGAAGTGGATCCACAAATACAAAGTCGGCTGAAGCCGCTTGGTCTTCATCACTGGTTTCCGCCACATTTTTAGTCTTACAAGACAAGGCGACAATAAAGACTAGGGAGATTAAAAATGCTCTATTCAGCATGTTGTTTTTAGTATTTAGAATTGGTCACGAAAGTAACAAAAAAAAATCACTTATTATTGAGTCATTTCAAGCTGCCACCGCACGAGTTGCTCTTTGCCTTTGGGTATTGACTGAATGATCCACTTGAGCAACAGCGATTGTTTGTATGGTTCATCTAAAAGATATGGCGTTTGCAATTCTTCTAAGCGTTGTCGCAAGGTTTGCAAAATGATGGCGGCACTTACAGAAACATTGTAGCTTTCGGTAAATCCCCGCATAGGAATAGATACAAAGTTATCCATATTGGATTTTAAATCCGAGTGAAGTCCCATTTTTTCAGCACCAAAAAAAATGGCTAAAGGCTTGTTCAGTGGCAAAGTCTCTGCGGTAAAGCCTTCACTATGGGGACAGGCGCCAACCAAGGCGTAACCTCTATCTCTGTAATGTTGAAGTGCCAACTGCATGGGATCATCATAGCGGGCATCAAAAAACGTTTTGTCCACCCACTTTTGCGCACCTTTTGCAATACCGGGTGCCATTTTATAGCGATTTAAACGTTCAACAATACCGACTTCTTGAAAACCACAACACTCTGCCGTGCGTACAATGGCCCCCGCATTTTGTTCTTGATAGAGGTCTTCCATAACAGGAACAATAAAATTCGACCTATTATTCAATATGATTTTCAATCGATTAAGTCGTCGTTCGGTGATTTTAGGAGCAAAAAAGTCTATGGCTTGGCCAATATCAGAATCTGGTATTGAAATGTCTGAAAAAGGTTTTTTTGAAAGGTTCATACGGTCGTATTTTTGCAGCAAATATTTAACATGCTTAATAAAATCATTCGTCTCGGACTCACATCACTCATCATCGTTTGGAGTGTTTTTCAATTTGCCGACGGCAACATTGGCAATGGTATATCTTTAATATTATTGGCATCACTGGTGTTTCTCACTTACTTGCGAAATGAGAACATCATTATGGCATTGTGGCACTTGCGCAAAAATAACATCGACAAGGCCGAACGGGCACTAAATCGCATCAAAAACCCTGAGAAAAGTTTGATTAAAAGTCAAGCCGCGTATTACTATTTACTCAAAGGTATGTTGGAATCTCAGCGAGGCGTTGGTAAATCTGAAACTTTGCTCAAGAAATCGCTTAACATGGGGTTGCGAAGTAAAAGTGATCAAGCCCTGGCCAAATTAAACCTTGCCGGTATAGCGCTTTCACGCAGACGTAAGCGCGAGGCACAAATACTTCTCACCGAAGTGAAAAAACTGGATGAGAAAAAGATGTTTGCTGAACAAGTGCGAATGATAAAGGAGCAAATGAAAAAAATATAAGGCTTGTTGAAACGCCTAACCATTCGGGTAATTGTTCCAACAGCGCTACTTTTAGCGGTGGTCTTTTTCATTGCCTTTATCATCTATCCCGTAAGGTCTCAATTGCCCGACACCAAAACACTTGTTCTTCCTAAAACAGCTAATGCTTCGATCATTTTAGATCGTTATGGAGAGCGCTTTGGAAGGGCCTTTGCGGTCAACCGTGAAGTAGCTCATGATTTGCCAGAGATTTTACTTCAAATACTCGTGGCTACTGAAGACAAGCGCTTTTACGAGCACAAAGGCGTTGATCTTCGCTCTTTGTTTAGGGCTTTCATAGGAGTAATTACCGGAAAACCTATGGGCGGGGGAAGTACCATTACCCAGCAACTGGCAAAAAACAGTTTTGGCCGAAACAAAGATGAAATGTTTTCTATGGCCCGTTCAAAATACAGAGAATGGGTATTGTCGAGAAAAATAGAACGCACGTATGAGAAAAATGAGATTCTTGACATCTACTTAAACACCGTCCCATTTGGCGACAACATCTACGGGGTCGCAACCGCTTCAGAACACTATTTTGGAGCAACCGTAGACCAACTAGACATTCATCAATACGCTTTATTGGTGGGCATGCTTAAAGGCAACAGTCTTTACCACCCTAGACGACAGAGCGAAAAAGCTCTGGAAAGAAGAAACACAGTCATCAATTTAATGGTTTCTAACAAGGTCATTACACCTGATGAAGGCGAAAACTGGAAACAAAAACCCCTTGATGTATTGCCTAAATCGCTGGATCCCTTCCCCGCTAACGGATACGCCATTTCAAAGATTATTGATGAAGCCAAATCATTATTGAACGATACCTTAGACATTTATCGCGATGGACTAACCATTGTTTCCACTATTGATGGACATCTTCATAGCGCTTACCAAGATAGGTTTGTCAACCATTTAAATGCGCTGCAACAAAACCTCCCTACACGCGAGGCCACCCCTTCTCTACAGCATAAAATAACTGAAGAAGTAAGAAAAAAAGAGCCATACAATGCCATGAGTGCAAAAGCCTTTCAGCAAAAGCTCAAAGAAAGTAAAGATCGTGTGGTTTTAAATCATTTAGATCAAGAGATATCCATCACTGGCACGCCTTTAGATTCCGCATTGTTCAGTTACCGTCTCTTAAAAGCAGGCAGCATAGCCTTTGATGCAGAAAGTGGAGAGATACTTATCTATTTGGGAGGGCACCAAGCGAGAACACACCCTTACGATCACGTGCAGTCTAAGCGACAAGTGGCCTCTACTTTTAAGCCCATTGTTGCATTAGCAGCACTGTATGCAGGCATTTCCCCTTGCGATTACTATCCAAATTACTTAGACGACGAACTGCTTCATTCAGAGTGGCATCCTCGAAATGCCGACCAAAGTGATAGTGGTTACTACAGTTTACAAGGTGCGTTGATTCACTCTATGAATATCCCAATTGTCAACTTAAGTCATGAAATCGGACTCACGCCAATTATTGAGATGGCCAAAAAACTGGGATGGACAGCGACACTACCTGCTCATCCGTCTATTGTTTTAGGGAGCGCTGAAAACAGCCTTTGGGAAATGACGACGATTTACGGACGTTTGCAAAACGAACATTTACCGCCGCCACATTTTGTGAAAGCGATCATTCACAGCAATGGCGACACCTTGTATCAAAGAAGGTACTCGCATCATTTAGGACATTCAGATACGCTAATCGACGTGCTCAAACGAATGCTATACGGGGTTACCCAACGCGGTACAAGCGCATCACTGCCAAATGACTGGATGGCGAAAACAGGAACCAGCAACAATGGAAGTGATGCCTGGGTTATTGCCATTAACGAACACTATGTTTTTGGAAGCTGGGTGGGAGGTTCTGATGCCCAAGTAGTGAGAGGCGGCAGTTCAGCACGATGGGCATTGCCCCTTGCCGCATCCTTTACAAAAGCTACCGGCAAATATGGGGAAATGATGATACCCTATGACTGTGAAGACTTTATCATCGAACTACCAGAAGAGAAAAAAGGATTTTTTGATTTTCTAAAGCGCAAAGACAAGAAAAAGAGAAAGCCTAAAGACAAAAAAGAGCGCAAAAATATTTTTAAGCGTTTGTTTGGAAAGGATTGACAAATACCTTTTTTCTTTGTACTTTCACTTTTGGTATTGATCCAGAATATTGATTAGAGAGCACCTACTTATATGAGCAAAGACACCAATAACTTGACACCATCAATAGACGAAGCTGAAGAGAAAAAGCTCATCCTCAACCGTTATAGAGCTCTATTGCGGTCATCTACGCGCAACCTTACTGATGAGGACAAAAAAATGATTCGCAGCGCATTTGATTTAGCGATGGACGCTCATAAAGACGTGCGCAGAAAATCTGGCGAACCTTACATACTTCACCCCATTGAAGTGGCCATCATTGTGAGCAAGGAAATTGGCTTGGGTAAAACATCCATCATTGCTGCCCTCATGCACGATGTGGTAGAAGACAGTGATTATACCTTAGAAGACATCCAAAGAATGTTTGGCAGTGAAATCGCCAAAATCATTGATGGATTGACCAAAATATCTGGAATTTTTGACAAGGACATTTCTGTACAAGCGGAGAATTTTCGCAAAATGCTTCTCACCATTTCAGATGATGTACGGGTTATTCTTATCAAGCTCGCCGATCGTTTGCACAATATGCGAACCATGGAGTCTATGCAGGACTATAAGCAGCGGAAAATCGCCTCAGAAACCCTGTTTTTATATGCCCCACTCGCCCACAGGTTTGGACTTCACAACATCAAAAATGAACTTGAAGATCTTTCCTTAAAATATACGGAACCAGAAGTTTATAACGATATTGAGCAGCGACTTATTGAAGAGAGAAGTGATCGTACACGGTATTTAAAAACCTTTTCCTCAAGAATTAGAGAACGACTAAACAAGGAAGATTTAAACTTCAGCATAAAAGAGCGCTCCAAATCGGTGTATTCCATCAGAAAAAAAATGTTGGAGCAAAAAATTTCTTTTGACGAAGTGTATGACAAGTTTGCAATCAGGGTAATCGTTGATAGTCCACCAGAAACTGAAAAAGCCGATTGCTGGCGGGTTTACTCCATTATTACGAATATCTATCAACCCAACCCCAAGCGGCTAAGAGATTGGATTACATCTCCTAAATCCAACGGCTACGAGTCATTGCATATCACTGTAATGGGGCCAGAAGGACATTGGGTTGAAGTGCAAATCCGTTCTTTGCGCATGGACGAAATCGCAGAAAAAGGATATGCCGCACATTGGAAATATAAGGATGAAGATGGTTACAACGACCAATTCTTAGAAGAATGGTTGGTTAAAGTGAGGGAGTTGTTAGAAATGAAATCAACAACGTCGGCTGTGGAGTTTGTGGATAGCTTTAAACTCAACCTTTTCTCTGATGAAATTTTCGTGTTTACACCCGAAGGTGAGTTACGTCGTTTGCCTACGGGCGCCTTTCCGCTCGATTTCGCCTATGACATTCACACCGATATAGGAAATAAGACACTGGGTGCTAAAGTGAATGGCAAACTTGTGGCTCTAAATTACAAGCTTAGAAGTGGTGATCAAGTTGAAATTTTAACATCAAATGCACAAACGCCAAAAGAAGAATGGTTGCCTTATACCGTGACTGCCCGTGCGCGAAACAATATTAAACAATTGCTCAGGGGTCAGCGAAAAAAGCGAATTGAAGACGGGGAAAGAATTTTACAGAGAAAGTTGAACTTTGTAAAAGTAAAGCCCACCCCCAAACTCATCAATGAAATGGTTAGGCATTTTGGATTGAAAAACCAAGATCAGCTTCACGAAAAAATAGGAAAAGGAGTCATTGATAATAAACATATAAAAGGGTTTTTACAAGAGCAAAACCAAGGCTTTATGAGTTATTTACGCACCAAGTTGCGTAGAGGAAAGAAACCAAAAGGCTTGGTTGAGGATGGTGAAAAAAATGAACTAACCATTCTCTTTGGACCAAACAATGACAGCTTGGATCACAAGCTGGCTCAATGTTGCACCCCCATTCCAGGAGATGCTATTTTCGGATATCGTTCTTCAGCAGGTATACTTACTGTTCATCGAACCGACTGTCCAAATGCATTGGCGCTACAGTCTAAACATGCCAACAGAATCATCCAAGCCGAATGGATGCTGGAGAAAATGGTCGACAACACTGCCATTCTCATTCTCAAAGGCATTGATACAGTTGGCTTGGTGAATAAAGTTACGCAAATCATTTCAAATGACCTCAATGTCAATATCAAGTCCATCAACATATCCGGAGGCGCTGGGGTGTTTGAAGGCATTATTACCGTTATCGTTGAGGATAAAATTCACTTGGATAAAGTTATGGGACAACTCAAGCGAGTAGAAGGCGTAACAACCGTTGAGCGACGGTTTAAAAAATAGATGCATGGCAAAAAAATCAAAAAAACACCAATCTAAAAGTGAAGAAGGTGGTATTGTATACAGCACAAACCCTGGCTGGAACCCATTTGAAGCATTAAGCAATCTTATAGACGATACGGCAGATGATGAAGGGAATGAGGTGCTGACACTTCACTTTGAGAAAAAAGGGCGTAATGGCAAGCCCGTAACACTTGTAAAAAATTGGGCGTCTGAAGCATCTTTAAAAGAAACAGGAAAAGCCATGCAACAGCATTGCGGTGTGGGTGGCAGTATAAAAAATGGGGTGCTGTTATTACAAGGCGATCAGCGGGAAAAAATCGAAGCCTTTGCTTCTGCCAACAAACTCAAAACCAAACGAGTAGGCGCATAAAAAAAGCCAATCCGATTTGGATTGGCTTTGGGTGGAAGACCGGGTTCGAACCGGCGACCTCTTGAACCACAATCAAGCGCTCTAACCAGCTGAGCTACAACCACCGTTTAAAGTGGTGCAAAAATACTGCAAGAATTCATTTAAGCAAACCTGTTCTAAAAAAAAGTTTCATCTTTTTTAGCCTAATAAAACCAGGGTTTAGACACGTATTTTGATTTAAAAATTCGCAGAATAAATTAAACGTACCTTAAAATAATATGAATACTTATAAGTGAATCTGTAATTGTTATTTTTACCAAATTGAATAGCCATTCCTTAAGATGAAGAAAACATCATTGCTTTTGCTGTTGTTTCTTTCAACGTTATCGTTGATCGGGCAAAACTATTGTACCCCATCGATTCAATGTGAATGGGAAACGCAATTGGTGAGATTTAATTCATTTGGGGGAATACAAGACATTCAATTTTCCGGCGGGAACTGTACAACCGGAGGATTTTCATATGAAACGTCAGACACCATCGTAGTTAAACGTGGTACGGAAGTTAGTTTCCTAGCAGGCGGCACTGGGGTAACGCCTTTTTCAATTTTTTCTTGGATAGATTTTGATAAAAATGGCAGTTATCAAGAACCAGGTGAATTCGTTTACAATCAATTAAGCGAACTGGTAAAATACGGTACAGTTGCCCATGCATATAAAGTAGATATTCCATCAAATGCGCCATTAGGAGTAACCAGAATGCGTGTGCTATTGCATCAAAACCTCAACCAATTTGGTAATTATCTCAATAACCCTCCTGGGTCTTGTACGTATCCACACGGTCAAAATGGCAATGGTCAAACCAGAGATTTTGTCATTAAAATTGTCGATACCCTTGCCTGTATTCAAAACCCAAATACGGCCAATATTAGGGTTACGGAACACTATAAGTGCTCTGGTGAACCTGTAGTTTTATACAGTCGGACGGGTATAAATCCCGGCGCAACCTACCAATGGCTATCATCACCTACGAGTGCAGGCCCCTTTACGCCAGACTCTGGCGCAACAAGACCTGTGCATACCGTTATCGCTACGACCGACACCTATTACAGACTGCAAATCAATTGCGGATCACAAAGCTATACAACCCCCACTTTCCACCTAATCGTTCGGGATGAACCGTTAAGCGGCACCTACACCATCAATCGATTAACGGGCGAAACCAACCGAAATTTTAGAAGTTTACACAAATTTGTAAAAGTGCTAAGCTGTGCTGGTGTGGGCGGACCAATAACTGTAAACGTGACCAATAACAGCGGTCCTTACCGAGGAGACGTACGGTTTGTCAATGTTTCAAACCCTAGCAACCACGCAGTTGTTATCAATGGAAACGGACAAACCTTCCGACCTTTTAGAGGTGTAAATAGAGAAATCTTGATGGGTGGATTTATACTATTCGCAAAAGCACTAGATATTTTAAATACCCATCACTTGACGTTTAACGATGTCGTTTTTGAAGTACCCGATATCAATTCTACAAATACAGTGAATATTGAAAATGGGTCGTCTAACATAACTTTCAATGAGTCGACATTTATCAATGAATTAAACTTGGCCGAAGTATTTAACCTGGCGCTATGCTCCGATGTGGTCATTCAAAATTGTTCCATTATTGGAGGATGGAGAGGAGTCAATAGCAACATCAATCAACAAACAAGTGATGTTTATATACATGGCTGTCATTTTACCAACCAAAGAAGCTATAACATTAGAACCATTGACATTAGCAATCTCAAGGTTGAAAAATCTAGTTTTACCCGAACAACCCCCCTTGAAAATGTGGATTTTAACGCCCTGTTTTTTAGAGGCAACAAATTGAATGTCAATGAGAATGTGTTTTATGAATTGGCCCCCATCAACTTCAATCGACTTTTAACCATCATCTCCTTAGATGCGCAAGGCAATGATTCCATTGCAATCACCAATAACCTTATCTACGGGAATCACAACCGAGGAAACCACATTGTTTTTGACTTAAAAACAGACCCTGCCGTAGCTCCACCATTCCTTTTAGCACACAATACCATTTATTACAATAGAACCGGTGGAGAAAAATCACTGAAGTGGTGGCGAGG
>JAIUMB010000019.1 GCA_022565745.1 Cryomorphaceae bacterium
AAATCGCCATAAAACTTCTTTAACATTTGTACCCAGTCTTTTTGACCTTGGGCAATTCGATCAAATTCCTCCTCTACATCAGCAGTAAAATTAAAGTCGAGAATGTCATTAAAGTGCTCAACTAAAAAGTCGTTGACTACCAAACCGATATCGGTAGGCGCCAATTTTCCGCGCTCTGCACCGGTGGTCTCTTTTTTATTGGCCGACTTGATGTCACCTTGGTTGTCGAGCTTTAGCTGAACATATAGACGCTCTTCTCCTTCGCGTTCAGGCTTGTGAACATACTCTCTTCGAATGATGGTGGAAATTGTAGGTGCATACGTCGAAGGTCTGCCTATTCCAAGTTCTTCTAATTTTTTTACCAAGCTGGCTTCTGTAAACCGAGCTGGCGCTTTGGTGAAACGCTCTGTGGCGGTGATGTTGTCGATACCCAATGGCATATTGGCCGATAAAGGGGGAAGCATGCCAGATGTTGCTTCATCTTCATCTTCATCATCGCGACCTTCCATGTATACTTTGAGAAAGCCTTCGAAAACGATCACTTCGCCACGGGCTACAAAATGGTAGCTGCTGTTGGGGGTTGGAATGGTAGCCGTAGTTCGCTCTAACTGCGCTTCTGCCATTTGCGAGGCTAAAGTGCGTTTGCGAATTAAGTCATATAAGCGCTTTTGCTGCTCGTCTTTTCCGGCCACTTTCTTGTTCATGTATGTTGGTCGAATGGCTTCGTGTGCCTCTTGTGCGCCTTTGTTTTTGGTAGAATAACGTCTGTTTTTTACATATTCGCTGCCAAATTCACTGCTGATTTCTGCAGCGGCTCCTTTCATGGCTTCGTCACTGAGGTTCACACTGTCGGTACGCATGTATGTTATGTGTCCGGCTTCATAAAGGCGCTGTGCAATGCTCATGGTAACGCCCACAGGTAAACCGAGCTTTCTCGCCGCTTCCTGTTGAAGTGTAGAGGTTGTAAACGGTGGTGCTGGTGACTTTTTTGCTGGCTTTTTCTGAACATCAGAAATGCTCAATGAAGCATTTGCAAGTTCCTTGAGTAGTGCTTCACTGTCGTTCTTGTTTTCAAGGCGCTTATTCAATTCAGCATCAAACGGCTGCCCCTTGTCTGTGATGAATGTGCCGGTTACACGAAAGTAGTTTTTGGAATCAAATGACTGAATGTCTCTTTCGCGCTCAACAATCAGTCGAACAGCAACACTTTGAACCCGACCAGCCGATAATCCTGGTTTTACTTTTTTCCACAGTACAGGAGACAACTCATAACCTACTAAGCGATCTAATATTCGACGTGCTTGTTGAGCGTTGACCAGGTTAATGTCAATCAGACGAGGATTGGCAACAGCACGCTCAATAGCGGTCTTAGTAATTTCGTGAAATACGATTCTTTTCGTTGTGTCGGTAGGGAGTTTAAGCGCTTCTGCAAGGTGCCACGCAATGGCTTCTCCTTCGCGATCCTCATCCGATGCCAACCATACGGTTTCGGCGTTTTTTGCAAGTTTTTTTAGCTCGTTTACTATATCTTTTTTGTCGGATGGTATGGCGTAATTGGGCTTGAAATCATCAGAGATGTCCACGCCCATATCTTTGGATACTAAGTCGCGAATGTGACCATAGCTCGAAGCCACTTTAAAGTCTTTTCCCAAAAATTTTTCAATGGTTTTCGCTTTGGCGGGCGACTCAACAATAACGAGATTCTTTGCCATATTCAGGTGCTATATTTTTTTAGATTGAATTCGGTTGATCGAATTATTCTGTAATTTGAGTAAAGTGAATTTTGAAGATGCAAAGTAACGATAGAAAAGTCATTTTGTTTAATGACACCAAAAAATGGACAATGACTCGGCAAATCATTATCCTATTTAAGCCAGAGTTAAATACGTGAGAATTGTTTTTAGACGAAAGTAAATAGATGTTACTTACCTCCATTGTTCCTTAAGTCGGCCAAGCATTTATCATCTAGGGTTGGAACTGGCTGACTTAGCAAAACACTCAAAAACTCAACGGTTTCAACGGAGTGATACATCAAACAATTGCTGTTGTTGCAGTGTGCTTCTTCACCTTTGTGATTGTCCACCATTGGCGTACCAACGTCAACCAGGCCTAGCAAATGCCCCAATTCATGATGCATGATGGTGGTTTCAATTTTTTCTCTACTTGGGCGGCTCAGTCCACCAGAGTTATTGGCAATGGTTCCTCCCATTAACGCACACGATAGATTGTGATAAGCAATGCCCAACACGTTTCTGTTAACATATTCGCCGTCTACAACACATATCCATATGGATAAGGTGTTGTTGTCTGGAAATACAGTTCTTTCTTTTTTTCAATGTCGCGAATGTCCTCAGCAGAGTATTGAGATTTTCCTCCTGATGGAATTTCATTGGTGACGATGTCAATGCCATTGGGCTTATTCAAGCGCTCTTCCAAGAATGTCTTGGTTTCGTTGATGGTGCCTTGACGTAGCGCCACGCCCGGCATAAAGGCAATTTCAACGACCAACTTAGAAAATTTTTTATCGCTTAATAGATCATTTGCGGAATGCCCAACAGACATGTTTGTTGAAAATGATGAGCCTTTTCCATCTGAATCGTCTTGATCGCATCCTAAGATGAGTGAAATAAGTAGAAGGAATAAAAAAACATTCTTTAAGAAACAGTTACTGGCCATACTTGAAATAATGGTTTTATTTGAAACAAAGTTAGGCAAATGATCGGGAAATTGATGGTCGACGCAAAAATTTTTTATAAGTGATTGTCTATGTTGGTGATGGTGTATTTTTGAGAAGTTACTTTTTTAATAATTGAACCATTTGGGAAAGAATATCGTTTATTGTAATTGGATGTTATTTTTTTAAATAAAAATAAGAATAAATTCTTTCTTTCATATCAAAAAAATTTGACTTCAAGTAATTCGCCAGGGCATTCATGAACACCACCGATCAACACATAATATACTGTTTGCGGTATTTTTCTTTTTTTCACCACCCTTTAAGAGCAGATGAAATTCATCGTTATATCGATGTGAAAATTGCTCTTAAGGAATGTGAGTCGTGTCTTAAGGTGCTTGCAGATAAGGGAGAGGTGTTTACAGATGGGTGTTATTTCGCTTTGAATAAAGACCATCTCAAAAAAAGAAAAGACCACGAAGCTCTCAACAATAGGCTTATGAAAATAGGTCATAGAGTTGGTCGATTGGTAGGATTGTTTCCGTTTGTGAGAGGGGTGTATATTTCCGGATCTGTGTCAAAATCAGGTGCAGATGGGATCGACGACGACATTGATTTTTTTATAATTACAGAAAAGAATAGACTATGGACGGCACGGCTGTTTCTTATTTTGTTTAAAAAGGCGTTTCTCTTTAATTCAAAAAAATATTTCTGTGTCAACTTCTTTAAGTCAGCAGATGACTTGGTCCTCATCAAAAGAAATCGATACATTGCGACCGAGGCGGCGAGCTTGATTCCGGTGGTCAATCACAAACTGCTTTTAGATTTGTATGCGGAGAATAAATGGATAGAGCTTGAGATGCCAAACGCTCATGCGTATTGGACAAAAACAGCCAAAGAACCACTCAAGCTCCCTTGGATAGAGTTTGTTTTAAATGGGCAATTTGGGGATGTTGTTGAGAACAAAGCATTTCGTATCTTTGAGAAGCACCAGAAATCAAAATATAAAGGCCATCGCTCTGCTGAAATTGTTGCGACAAAATCGACATCTGCACTTTTTCCAAATAGTGTAGAAAAGGAGGTGCTTACTTTTTTAAAGAAATAAACGGTTATAACCATGTCTAGATTGTTTGTGTTTAGAAGTCTTCTTGTAGCTTTTGTAATTGCTGTAGTTGCCTATGCTGCTTCTTACTTAGTCACGCCAAAGTATTCCTCAGAAGTTCAGTTTTTTGTGCCTCTTACTATATCTGAAAAACAAGCGGAGCAAGCAGGTGTTGGGTTTGGAGGAGATTCAGAAATCGACGCTCATATTCAAATATTGAGGTCAAAACGCTTTTTTAAAGCACTGAGTCGTGAGTTTCCCGAAAAGGTGTTTTATGCACATGCCTCGCGAACCCGTTACGGAGCAGTTTCTCTTGACGTTCAAACCCATAACGCTGAGTTGTCGGCTCAAATGGCGAATGCTGGTGTTGCCATTGCGGACTCTATTAAACAGTTGCTGCTCGTAGAGAATCGTAAACAATCGGTTTTATTTCTAAAAAATGCAGTGGCGGCTAAAGATGAAGAGGTAAAATATCATCAGTATAAACTGGATTCCATTCGTCAAACATTAAGCAAACCCAGTGAAGAGAACGCCCTCGCTTTTCGATATGAGCGGCTATATGGTGAAGCGGTAAACGAGCTTGCCAGGTATACAACTCAATTGAGACGAGCAGAAATAGCACTCAACGAGCCAGCGCCGATGGCCTATGTGTTTAATCCGGCTACCCCTGAATATACATCGGTTTATCCCAACCGCCTGTTTATTGCCGTAGCTGCTTTTGTTATGGCTTTGGTTTTGCAATTTTTCATCTATACTCTGATTAAGAAAGAATGAGCCGGATACATCTTATTGCAGCTTTTTTGCTGCCACTGATGCTTTCTATTTGGTGGATGTTCCCTTCTTTAGGTTGGTTGTGGCTCTTTGTTGGTTTTTTTATGTTGGGTTATGTCGTGTATCGACAACAGTGGTTTTTCTCTTTGTTTGTTTGTTTGGTTTTTGCTCTACCGCTGTCTGTTGAGTTAACTTTGGTGAATGATCATAAGTGGTTTTTCCCCTCCGAAATACTCATCGCCGTATCGGCCATTGCGCTGGTTTTTTACCTAAAAAGAAAAGATTTACTGTCGTACGACTTATGGCCGATTTGGTGGCTCTTGTCCTTTGCTCCAGGAGTGGTTTTTTCGGAATTCCCCATTATGTCTATGAAATTCATGATTGTCAATGCGGCTTACGTTTTTGTGTTTTACTACGGGGTGCAATTTTTTATCTCAAAAGGAAACGAGTTAAGGTCGTTTTTCGACGTGTATACTTTAGCCTTATTTCCTGTGTTGTTTTGGGCCTTATGGCAATTTGCTGGTTATGAATTCAATTCTGTTACTTTGCCTGGTATTTTTAAGCCGTTTTATAACGATCACACCATTGTAGGTGCGGTTCTTGCTCTTTTGGCGGGGTATTACATGGGGGTAGGCAGTAAGTCTTGGGGCTACTTAATAATTGCAGCATTTATATTTGCTTTTACTGTGCTGTCCGGAAGTCGGGCGGCCATTCTTAGTATCGGATTCATGTTTGTTGTTTACTTAGCATTAAATGTATACTGGTTTAGGCGAATGCTGCCTTTTACATTTGTCATACTGGGGGTATTAATTTACATGCAAAGGGAGGTGATTTCTTCATATGTGACCCAAAATACGGCAGGCTCAAGAGAAGAGGCATTTGTAGAGCGGGTAAAATCCTCTACCAACTTAAAAACAGATGCCAGTAATATTGAGCGTTTAAACCGATGGTCGGCCGCTTGGAACATGTTTAAAGAACGACCGCACACTGGCTTTGGGCCAGGAACGTACCGATATACATATTTGTCTTTTCAGAACGAACGCTTTGAAAATCGACTTACGGTAAAAAATCCAGAAAACCCACCAGAAGGTTCGGGTGGTACAGCGCATTCTGAACTCTTATTGCAGTTGTCTGAAGCGGGATGGTTACCGTTCATCTTTTTTTTGGTAATGATGGGAAGATGGGTGTTTTATGGGTGGAGAGCTGCCGTTAATGGACATACTGCTGCAAAGGCAGGCCTTCTGGCATTAAGCACCTATTTGTTTCATATGAATGTCAATAATTTTCTCACCACTGATGCATTTGCTTTTCTCTTTTGGGGGTCAGCAGCGACCATTATGGCGTCGGTAAAACAACAAGACAATGAGTGATACGTATTATAAAGAAGTGGGCGACTATTACGATGATGATGCCCGTGATTTTGAAGCCAGATATTGGGACAATCCCGTATTGCAGCGAATTCGACAATCGTTTCGCGAAGAAGTTAAAAGACACAAGGCGCAAACCATATTAGAAGTTGGTTTTGGCCCGGGCTTTGACCTAACGCATTTTGCCAGAATCTTGCCTGATTCACAGGTTTATGGTGTGGATGTGTCTATGGAAATGGTGCGCCTCGCCCAATCCAAAATCGATGCAGAAAACCTAAAGAATGCGAAGGTGGCTCAGGGGAGTGTCGAGGACATTGACGATCGATTCCCCGGTGTTCGTTATGATATGATTTATGTGTTTTTTGGTGCGCTCAATACGGTCGATGACTTGCCGTTGGCGGCTAAGCACCTTCAAAACTTACTTGCACCCGGTGGTAAAATGGTGCTGACCTTTGTCAATAAATGGTTTATTGCGGGTATGGGTATCGAATTACTCAAATTGAGGGTGCGATCGGCCTTTTCCCGTTTAAAGCCAGTATGGGGAGGGTATTCCCCTACAAAATATTTGGCGAGTAAATGTTATTCGCCTTCGGAAATTAAACAGGCCTTTACACCTCTGCAATGCACCTATCAAAGTGGATACAGCATTGTATATCCCGCTTGGTACTATCACGGTATTCACCGTAGAATGCCACAGCGATTACTTCGTGTGCTTTGGCAAATGGACAGAGGTATTGCGCAGAGCATGCCAGGTACTTGGGGCGAATACATGCTTTATCGCTTTGAGGCCAGCACGGCGTCTAACATATCCGAAACCGTTGGGTAAATGGGTGTGTAGGCGTGGTGCCAATCGGTGTTAGCTGTGCGAACGGGTATGTCCGATGTTAAAGCTTCTGTTACAGTTGAACCGTGCATTTTTTCCAAGGTGCTGTGCTGAATGCACTCCACATCCAGTCCCATTTTTTCAGCCATCATTTCTGCAAAGGCCTTTTGGGTAATTGGCGGTGCTACGAAAAGATTGTAGTCGCTGCTTGCATGCCCGTGGGTGAATATGTGGTGCAACAATCCACCGCAGTCGTCTACATGCAATAGCGACATGCGTTGATTCCCGTCGCCATAATAGGGGACGCGTTTGTTTTGGATGGCCGGCAAATAGAAGAAATGATAAAACCAGGAGTCAAACCCCAGTATCCATGCCGGACGCGCCATGCGGATGTCCATGTTGGAATGTGACCGGCTTGTCCAAGGACGTTCTGCACGTTCATACCACTTTGCATAAGCAATGGGGTTGAGCGGGGTGTTTTCGTCGATCACGTCTTGTTGGTTGCCGTACATTAAGGTGCCAGAGCAATAAATCACAGGCACTTGAAATGGTTCAAGTGCTTGGATAAGTCGTTCATTCGCCCGTTCTCCTTTATGGGACGCTGCTCGTCGACTTCGGTCGTTGTTGCCAGCTAAACGCGCACAGTGAAAAACCACATCGGGCGGAAAGCGTTCCAGCCAAGACAAGTCAAAGTGCTCTAACGATCCCGTGATTAAATTGGTGTTTTCTAAGGCGCGAAAGGGCAAATTCCGATGGGCCAACGTAGTGATTACGGTGTCTTTCTCCTTCACGGTGAGGAGGTGTTTGGTAAGTGATCGCCCTACGTAGCCGGTAGCGCCAAAAATCCAAATGTTTTGCATGGGTGAAAATTATAGATAAAACACCAAACAATCACGGATGTTTTGCCTAACTTTGAAAACTGAATGGCTACAATTACAATGAATAAATACCTAAACATATCCCGATGAAGCAATATGTACTGACAGTGTATTTTTGTCTTGTCACGACAATTGGTCTTTTGGCGCAAACGGTAGAGCCACAACAGGCCTTGGTTTTGCGTAAAGGAACCATCGGAGCCTCCCTTCCTTTTGCAGGTGTGCCTAAAGTGCTGACAGATATTTATAGACCTTATGCAGAGTTGGGCTACGCATTTACGTTTTATCAAAATGAAAAGAACCTTTTGTGGTTGGAGGGGCGTGTGGGTTATTTCAATCACCGCTTTGTTCAGCAAGTCATTCCCATTATGGTTGAAGGTTCATACGAGCGCCGTTTTGGTGAAAAATTTTCAGCCTTTGCCGGTCTGGGATTGGGGTATCTGCACGCATTTCCCCACGAAGGGCGTTTTGAATTGAATGAAAGTGGAACGTATGAACCGGTCAATGCGATTGGTAGAGCGCAGTTTGGTGCCAACATCACGCTTGGCGGTCGGTATGCGTTTGACGATACTTGGTCGTTGTCACTGGGCTATCGGGCTCTGCTGCAAATGCCTTTCGTCAACACCTATGTGCCTTTATTGCCTTACGGAATTGTTCATTTTGGAATTCACTACGCACTATGAAGCATATTTTAAATACATTGGCGTTGTTGGTTGTTTTGACTGCTTGCCAAAAGCCGGATATTGTCTCTACAGAACTTTGTTCTTACGAAACACCGGATGAATTTTTGCAGCACCCCAAAGCGGGCGAATTTCAGCAATTAATCGAAAGGTATGTGGCCAAGGGACTGCCAGGGATTTCTGCCTTGGTGGAAGATGAAGAGGGGCTTTGGGTAGGCTATGCCGGCATGGCCGATATCAAAAACGATCGTCCTTTTTTGCCTTGCATGCCGTCAAAGGCCGCCAGTATTACCAAAATGATGGTGGCTACAGTGGCGTTTAAATTGCAAGAAGAGGGGGTTTGGTCATTAGACGACAAACTGAGCGATTACATCGATGCGGATATACTCGATAGAATTTCCAATGCCAACGAGGTGACCCTGAGGAATTGTTTACAGCACACCACGGGGTTTTATGAACTCATCACCGACGATGATTTTTATTTGTCCGTGCTCAATAATCCCAATAAACACTGGGAGGCTGAAGAATTGCTGCGCTTTGTTTACGGAAAAGAAGCTCAGTTTCCCGCCAACGAAAAGGCGAAGTACACCAACACCAATACCTTATTGGTAGCAATGGCCATGGAAGTGGCCACACAACGACCGCATTCGCATGAATTGAAAAATAGAATATGGACGCCATTGCAAATGAATGATACCTATTATCAATCGCGAGAGATTTTGCCAAACATTGTCGCCCAAGGTTATTACGATTTGTACAACGACGGGACCATTGTCAACGTATCAAATCTCATCACCGGCAGTGGGAATGGCTATGGCGGGGTGTTTTCTACAGTGTTTGATTTGCATAAATTTATGAAAGCGTTGTTCATCGATCGTACGTTGTTGTCGGCCAATAGTTTGATGCAAATGACCGATTTTATCGAAGAGGACGAACGCAGAGATATTGGTGTGGGCGCTTTGCGTTCTTTCAAACAATGGGATGTTTTCTCCGGCGTGGGGCATAGTGGCCGAGATTTGGCATATTCTGCCGATATGTTTTACTTCCCCGATGTCAACGACCGCATGATGATCTTTTTCGTCAATTACGGCACCGATGGTGATACGCCTCTGCGTCAGGTCTTTTTGGATTTTGAAAAGGAGATGATAAAATTGGTGCAAGAGTAGCGATAAACCTAGGTTTTTATTCCTACTTGATATCCACCGACCGAAAAATAGCCTCCAACTCCATCAAAATACTTCGTTTCTTTTGATTGGGCGCGTACACCAATCCATCCATCATGATGACGCGTTCATTGGCATCATCAAATAAGGTGATGTTGATGAATGAACCGCCCATAAAGTCGCCTACTGAGCGGAAATAACCACGGGTTTCAAAACCAATATAATCGCCTACTTTGGTTACTTTAATCTCCGGTCCGGGGTCGGTTTCTGTTTGGGTATAACTGCCTTCGCGGTCGGCAGGAATGTGAATCTCGCTGATGGAGTCGCGCCAGCGAATGATGTCTTCCCGCTGAAAGGTCAACTGGTCTTCGAAACTAAATGGACGGGTGTAGACAAACATCACCAAATCGGCGTTTTTAGATTCTGCCCAGCCTACCACCAAATCGCGCTCATCTACCGTGGTTTGGAAGCTTTTAGGAAACATAAAGGTGATGCCCTCCTTGGCCATTTTTTTTGGTGATGGCCAGGTGCGATCTTTCCACTTGTTGCGAATGATGTCCATATCGAGCTGGCGAAAAGAGGTAAAGGCTTGCCCAACCACTGACTTAACCAGTGAATCGAGCTTGTCGCCGTCTTTATATACGATGTGCATATAGTTTTGTGGACGCGCAAATTCATCGGCTTTTACGGCAGCTACATTGGCATTGCCTTTTTCAATGTGAATGAGGTGACGCGTGCGCGACAGCATCTCTTTGAAATCGCGTTTGCGCAGTTGGAAGAGGTCGAAATAGGGTTCGTGCCGACTGCCGTATTGTTCCTTGGCCAATACCTTGCGCAAGGTAGCGCCTGCCGATCCCGACCAAATGGTGTCGTCACAAACGATGATGACTTCTGCTTTAGAACCGGTGCTTGATGGAAGTGCTTTTTTAGGTTCGCGGCGCTCTTTTTTTTCGTCGGCGAGGTCGTTTTCTTGCTGCGACTCACCACCGCAAGCGAAAGCGAGAAAAAATACTGCAAAAAAAATAAGATTACGCATGATTAGGGCAAATAGATGATCACTTTGTCCCCGGTGCGAATGCTTTTTGGATTGCTGATGTCGTTCCATTTCATGATGTCATCGGCACTGATGCCGGGGTACTTGGAGGCAATGTTGTATAAGGTGTCGCCCAACTGAATGCGATGGGTAACGGTGTTTTTGTCTTTGTCTTTTTCCACCACTTTCAATGAAGAAACACTGGCGCCTTGATTGCTTGGTGGTGCGGTGGCTTTGGGTTGAAGCTGAAGTCTTTGTCCCACGTAAATGCGATCACTGCGCAAATTGTTCCACTGCTTGATTTGGTAAACACCCACTTTGTATCTCCCGGCAATCACCGATAAACTTTCCCCGGGTTGCACGCGGTGAATAACTTTTTCAACATCTTCTGCTTTTACTTCGCGTTCTTTTTCGGGTATAATGTTGTTGGCCAATGCATAAATGGAGTCTTCATTCTGCAAAAATGCGCCTAAATACGGTGTTGGTAGTACTAAGGTCGCGTAGCGTTCATTGCTTGCGGGTATCACGCTTTTTCGGTAAACGGGATTGAGGGCTTCAATTTGCTCCTCTCCGATGTTGAGTAATTTACTCAGCAACTCAAATGTGACGGTTTCCTTTATTTCAACGCTGTCGACCTGAAAGTAGGTGTACATAGCAGGTGTGGGGCGAATGCCGTGCTCTTCAGCGTAGCTCATGACGTAATTGACGGCTATAAATGCAGGTACGTAGCCTTGTGTTTCTCTTGGCAAAAATGGTCGTATTTCCCAATAGGTTCGTTTTCCGCCTGAGCGACGAATGGCTTTGTTGACATTCCCTGGCCCGGCGTTGTAGGCGGCCAAAGCCAAGTCCCATTCGCCGTAAATGTTATACATTTTTTCTAAATAGCGACAAGCGGCATCTGTTGATTTGTAAGGGTCGTTTCGCTCGTCTACCAAGGAGTTGATTTCGAGCCCCATGAATTTACCGGTGTTGTACATAAATTGCCAAAGGCCTTGGGCGCCAACCCGGGAACGGGCACGAGCATTTAATGCCGATTCAACAACGGCTAAGTATTTCAACTCCAAAGGCATATCGTAGCGGTCAAGGGTCTCTTCAAACAATGGAAAGTAAAATTCAGCCAAGCCTAACATGCGGCTCATCATTTCGTGACGCTTGAGATACAGTCCTATAAAACGCTTGACGTCGTTGTTGAAACGAATGTTGAACGGACTGAGCATATCAATAGACGCCAAACGTTGCTGCAAAATGCTGTCAGGAGGCAAAGGGTAAACGGTGTCGTTTGCCAAAATACTGAAATCCTCCCAAGACGATACGTCTCCAATCAATCCGTGATAAAAGATGCTGTCGATGAGCTGGGCATACGTGTTGTCTTCAAAAGTCCACGTAATGCTGTTGAGGTCGATGGAGAGGGTGTCTCCTTCAGATGCTGGTACACTGTCGTTGTCGGTAGATTGCGCTTGATTGACCATTGGATAAGTCAAAAGCAAACAGAAAAGTAATTGGCGAAAAGTTATGGCCATAATGCAATTTAAAAAAGGTGTACCGACTTTATAAAGAACTAAGATACAAAAATCACACCAATGACGAACTGCGCTCGGCCATTTGTAAAAGCTTGTCTTCTGCAAAGTAATCGGCGGTCAGTTGCACCCCAAACGGCAGTCCGTTGGAATGCGTTCCGGTAGGAATAGAGATGGCCGGCATTCCGGAAATGTTGGCCATAACCGTAAAGATGTCTTGCAAATACATCTGTATGGGGTCTTCTTGCTTTTCCCCAATGCCAAACGCCGTCCCCGGACAGGTTGGACTAATTAAAAAGTCGTATTTGGCCAAAAGCGATTTCATTTCACTGGTAATGTGATTTCTTGCTTTCTGTGCCAAGCCGTAAAAGGCGTCGTAATAGCCCGATGACAATACAAACGTTCCCAGCATGATGCGGCGTTTGACTTCAAGGCCAAACCCTTCGGCACGGCTGTGCTTGTAAATGCTTTCCAGGTCGTGGGCTTTTTCACTGCGATGTCCAAAGTGAACACCGTCGTAGCGGGCAAGGTTTGAACTCGCCTCTGCCGTAGCAATGAGGTAGTATATAGGTACGAGGTAGTCGAAGTAGGGGAAGGATACTTCTTCAACAATATGGCCTTCTTTTTTGAGTTGCTCGGCGTATTGACGGGTATGCTCTGCAATTTCGGGATCAATCCCATTGTTGTCTACCGTATCTTTTAAAAGGGCAAAGCGAAATGGCTTGTTGGCCTCTTTTAATTTGCTGTGATATTCCGGGACTTCTTTGGTGGAAGCCGTGGCGTCGTAATTGTCTGAACCCGCGATGACCTCCATCACTTTTGCCAAGTCTTCAGCACTTTTGGCAAAGGGCCCAATTTGGTCAAAAGAAGAAGCAAAGGCCACCAAACCGTGACGTGATACCCTACCGTAGGTGGGCTTGAGTCCATACAAACCGCAGAAAGATGCCGGTTGGCGAATGGAGCCTCCGGTATCGCTGCCCAGAGTAACCTGACAAAGTCCGGCGGCAACTGCCGCGGCAGATCCTCCGGAAGAACCTCCGGGGACTTTGCTGGTGTCAAGTGGGTTTTTTACCGGACCGTAAAAGGATGTTTCGTTAGACGATCCCATGGCAAATTCATCGCAGTTGAGCCTGCCAATGATGATGGCATCTTCTTCTAAAAGTCGCTCTACAACGGTGGCGCTAAAGAGTGATTCAAAGTTGTTCAACATTTTTGAACCGGCGCTAAGACCGTGTCCTTTGTAGCAAATATTGTCCTTAATACCTACAATTAACCCGGCGAGTTTGCCCGGTTTTCCGTGTTTGATTTTTTGATCGAGAACAGTGGCTCTGTTACGCGCTTCCTGATAAAAAATTTCCACAAAGATATTGAGGTCTTTAGAGGCTTCTATGGCACTAATGTGTTGGTTCACCCAGTCCATGCAGGTGAATTTTCCGCCCAATAAATCTTTGTGAAGATCCGACAGCCGATTGTAGGTATTCATGTGACTTATTCCTCCTTTTTGTCGTTTATTTTTTTGTCGTCGTCTTCCTTAACAGCGTCTTTGAATTCACGAATTCCGCTACCAAGGCCTTTCATGAGTTCGGGGATTTTTCTGCCGCCAAACAAAAGGAGAACAACCGCAACAATGAGGACAATTTGCCAAGGCCCTACGAAGCCGAGAAAGATGGTTTGCAAGTTCAACATAACAAAGGTGTATTATGGGGCAAAGGTAGTGATTGATTATACTACCTAGGCAAAAATATATGTAAAGCGTAAGCCGTTATGGATAATGGCTTGACTCAAGTGTTGATGCTATTCTACCGTTACACTTTTCGCGAGGTTTCTCGGCTGGTCTACGTCGCAACCACGAATAACGGCTATGTGGTAAGACAAAAGCTGAAGCGGTATGGTGGTTAGAAGTGGTGAAAGCAGTTCAAACGTTTCCGGTACTTCAATGGCGTGGTCGGCAATTTTACGCATTTCGGTATCTTCGGGCGATACGATGGCGATGATTTTTCCTTTTCTTGCCTTCACCTCTTGCGCATTGGATACCACTTTTTCGTAGTTGGCATTTTTTTGCGCGATGATGACCACTGGCATATTTTCGTCAATTAAGGCAATGGGGCCATGTTTCATCTCTGCGGCAGGATAACCTTCGGCGTGGATATAGGAAATCTCCTTGAGTTTAAGTGCGCCTTCTAGTGCAACAGGGAAGTTGACCCCGCGACCTAAGTATAGGAAATTGCTGGCATTGGCATACGTTTTCGCAATGCCGAGTAGGTTGTCGTCATTGCTGCTGAGCATTTCCTCGACCATGTCGGGAATTCGGTTCAATTCGTGAAGATACCTGATGTAGTCGGTTTTGGCCAAACTGCCTCTTTCGTAGCCAATTTTAATGGCCATTAAAGCAAGTACAGCCACTTGTGCGGTAAATGCTTTGGTTGATGCAACGCCGATTTCCGGGCCGGCATGTGTAAATGCCCCGGCGTGTGTTTCGCGGGCAATGGATGAGCCAACAATGTTGCAAACACCAAAGATGGTAGCGCCTTTTTGTTTGGCCATTTTTATGGCGGCAAGGGTATCGGCCGTTTCGCCGGATTGCGAAATGGCAATAACCACATCTTTTTCGCTGATGATGGGGTTGCGATAGCGAAACTCCGATGCATATTCAACCTCTACAGGAATACGTGCCAGTTCTTCAAAGATATACTCGGCGACTAAGCCGGCGTGCCAACTGGTGCCACAGGCCACTACAATGATGCGGTCGGCTTTAAGGAAACGCTCCTTGTATTCGCTGACGCCACGCATAATGACTTTGCCTTCGTCGGGTAGAAGTCGGCCTCTTAAACTGTCGTAAATCGAGCGCGACTGTTCGTAAATTTCTTTGAGCATAAAGTGCTCGTATCCGCCTTTTTCAATCTGCTCAATGTCGAGGGTTAATTGATGAACGTATGGCTCAATTACCGTATTGCTTTCAATGTTGAAAACGGATATCGGATTATTGCGACGAAGAACAGCCATTTCACCGTCCTCTAAGTATACCGCTTTCTTAGTGTATTCAACAAACGGCGTGGCATCAGAAGCCACGTAAAAGTTGCCATTATCTAGGCCAACGACCAGCGGGCTGCCTAATCTGGCAACCACCATCATGTCGGGGTCTTCATTGTCGATGATGGCGATGGCGTATGCGCCATTGACTTGATTTAGTGCTGCTTGTACAGCTTTTTCCAGTGTCATGGCGCCTTCCATAAAAATGTCTTCAATCAAATTGACCAATACCTCAGTATCGGTTTCCGATTGAAAGGTAAAGCCACGGTCTTTTAATGCTTCTTTGATGGCGTCATAATTTTCAATGATGCCATTGTGAATCATAAAAAAGCGACCGGATTGTGAGGTGTGCGGATGGGAGTTGACATCATTGGGTTCTCCGTGTGTGGCCCATCGGGTATGAGCAATGCCTAAGTTGCCATCTTTGGGTTGGCCTTCTGCCAGTTGCTCAAGTTTAGATACTTTCCCTTTTTTCTTGTAGTGGGCGATAGACGTACCATTGTGAATGGCCAAGCCTGCGGAGTCATATCCGCGGTACTCAAGTCTTTTTAGTCCGTTGATAAGAATGGGATAGGCTTCTTTTGTCCCAAGATAACCGACGATTCCACACATGATGCATTAGTTTTTGGAGTTGGAGTAGATGATGAACACTTCTATGTTGTTTTCATTCTGTTTGTTGCCATTGAGAATAACGCGGTTGGCGTTGGAGTCTCCGCGTTGAGGTAATAACCCTATGGTCAAAGGTTTGTCGTGAATAATGGCATCCATCAAAAAGCGAGTGATGTTCATTTCATAATAGCCTTGGCGGAACGAACCGCGAATGACCTCACCGTTAAATGGCCAAAAATCATCGGATGTTGAGAAATCAATAATAGGCTCATCATTCAGTGTAATGCCAATTAAATTTTGAGGTGCCTTGAACTGTCCTCGCGAACCTGGGGTGATAGGAATTCTTACCACTGCTTTGTTGATGCTCGTTATAGAATCTTTCAACGACATAAACTTGTCGATGGTGATATATGGGATAGGGCCACCCATTCCGGAACAGTAAATGAGATCCATACCCTCTGTGGTGTCTTGTAAGTGATCACGAGCGTTGGCATTACTTAAATCATGAGTATAATTCATGAAAAAGACATTGTCATTACCGGTAAGCAAGCGAAATTGATTATTGGTTTGCAGCGTGTCGTCGTTAGAATAGTAAATTCTGATGGCTGTTTCCGGGCTAAAGGCGTCGAAATAGATAAAGCCATTTCCTGAAGTGGTGCGAATGCGAATACCTTTAAAGTACTCCAGAAAATTATCTAGTGTATTCAACTCTGGTGCTCCTGCAATGGCAGGTTGTAAAATTAGATTGTCAAAATAATCATTATCAAGAGTGATGCGCAATGAAGGGATATCATTAGGGCTACTGGTATCCCCTGGAGCGGAGGCGTTTTTAAATGTAGGGACAACAGTCTTCACCCCCAATGGGAGTGCTTCTACTGGTAATTCATCTTTATTGGTGTGTAATTCATTGCGATCAACCTTTTCCGTCAGTCGGTGTATTTCAAATGTAAAAGGTTCGTTGAGGTTCCTCATAAAAGGAGGGTCTTCATATACCAAGGTCATTACAACCGAGTCAATACGCGGATTAGGGCCAAAGTCTGGAGCGGTAAGCTCAGGTCGCAATTGGGTAAACACACTGGCTTTGACTTCACCAAAATCATTGTCGTTGGTTTGTCCCACCACAAACCTAATGGCTTGAAAAGTGAAGATGGAGTCTCTGGATCGACTATAGGCCTTTACCCCGATATCGGCTTTAACGCCTGTAGTAAATCCTTCGCCATCAACCAGGTTGCTGCCTAAGCCTTCGGTTTCTTTCTCGCAACCAATCAACACAAATAAAGCCAACACAAGGCTGGCTTTAAGGAAAAGATCATTGGTCCATGCGTGGTGATTAAGCCACGCTTTCTTCGGTGACCACTTCTTCATAAAACTTTTGGATTTTTTTCAAATCATCGACTTGATACTCGTAGTCAAGTACGGGTATTTGTTTTGACTCTATGGTTTTGCTGACCGATTCACTCGGGTGACCAAGGCGGACAACGGCATCAGCGTTTTCGATACCTATGCTTTGTAAATGGTCAACGTGAAGATTGCTCAACATCGTTTTTGAAATGCCATTGACACCGTCAAATGTCAAAATATCAGATATAGACTTACCACTTACAACATTTTCATAGGGGTAATTATAGCTGGAATACACAATTTTACTGTTGGAGAATAAGGCATCGTCGCTATAGTATTGGCGGAGATAAATGGGAAGGAACGAAGCCATCCAGCCGTGACAGTGGATGATGTCAGGTGCCCAGCCTAATTTTTTAACCGTTTCAACCACGCCTTTGCAAAAGAAAATCATGCGGTGCTCATTGTCGTCAAACGCCTTTCCGTTTTCGTCAAAGTGGGTGTACTTTCTTTTAAACAATTCTTCGTTGTCGATAAAGTAAACCTGCATACGCGCCTGTGGAACAGATGCAACTTTAATGATAAGCGGCATGTCGAGGTCGTTGATGACAATGTTGATACCACTGAGGCGAATCACTTCATGCAATTGATGACGACGTTCGTTAATGACACCAAAACGAGGCATGAATACCCTTACTTCATTACCCATCTCGGTCATTTTACGAGGGAGTTGAAGTGAAAGGTTTGATAAATCGTTTTCCGGAAGATAAGGGCTGATTTCTTGAGATACGTACAGGATTCTCTTTTTCTCCATTGGGTCAAATCTTAGTGAGGAACAAATATAGACTGCAAAGATACAACTTTTTTGTGGGATATTAAATTTTACCAATAGATTTGCCGATTGGAATATCCAATATGATTGTTATCTCAAAAAAAACCGAAGTCCATACGGTGCTTGATAAAAAGCGACAAAGTGGATCAGCAATTGGCTTCGTTCCCACTATGGGGGCACTGCACGACGGCCATTTATCTCTGATTCGAGAAGCCATGCGTGCTACCGATGAGTTATTGGTATCCATTTTTGTCAATCCCACTCAGTTTAATTCCTCAGCAGATTTAGATAAGTATCCACGTCAATTGGAAAACGACCTTTTGTTGCTGAAATCTGCCGCGCCCCACGCTATGGTCTTTGCGCCAGAAGTTGAGGAAATGTATCCGCCTAAAGAAGTGCGAAAGGCTTATGATTTGGGTGAGCTAGACGCCGTAATGGAAGGCGCAAGGCGTCCCGGGCACTTTCAAGGCGTGGCAGCCATTGTTGATAAACTCTTTCAATTGAGCGGGCCGTGTAAAGCATTTTTTGGGGAAAAAGATTTTCAACAGTTGGCCATTATTCGCCATATGGCTGCACAATATCACCCAAATGTTGATGTGTATGGTGTTCCTACCAGGCGAGAAAGCGACGGTTTGGCAATGAGTTCGCGAAATATGTTGTTGACCCCAGTTTTCCGTGCAGAAGCCCCTGTTATTTACCAATCCATGCTAAGGTTTGCGCGCAATGTGCGTCAAGAAGGTATAGAAACTTGCCTTAAAGAATTTGTTGCATCCGTAGAGAAAAACGGCCTTCTTAAGGTCGAATATGCCGAAGTTGCACGCAATAAGGACTTGAAGCCTGTGAAAGAATTCGAAGATGATACCCGCTTTTTTACCGCGGTTTTTGCCGGAGATGTACGGCTTATTGACAATGTGTCGTTGTCGTAAATTATCAGTACTTTTGCCCCCTCAAAAATAGATGGCCATATGAACATCGAGGTGCTCAAATCAAAAATACATCGCGTAAAAATTACCGGTGCCGACCTCAATTATATTGGTAGCATTACCGTAGATGAAGATCTGATGGATGCTGCGCAAATTATCGAAGGAGAAAAGGTCTCCATCGTTAATGTCAATAACGGCGAGCGTTTGGATACATACGTCATCAAAGGCAATCGAGGTAGTGGTGAGGTTACGATGAATGGTCCCGCAGCTCGAAGGGTTCAGCCCGGAGACATCATCATCATTATTTCCTATGCCAGTATGCCGGTAGAAGAGGCAAAGCAATTTCGCCCGGCCATTGTCTTCCCCAACGAAACTACCAACCGTTTAAACTAAACTTAGGTGGCCAAATCTACTCCCAGAGCCTTTCTAACCTACGCATTGTTTTTAGGACTGGGCGGTGTTTTGTTTTACTTGGCTTTTCGACATACGGAATGGACAACGCTGATCAATGATTTTCGTTCGGTGCGATGGCCCTACTTAATCATTTCTGCGCTGATGGGCTATTACGCCTATGTGGCCAGAGGATTTCGCTGGAATATGCTGCTGCACTCTATGAATTACAGCATGCGCTCTAAATGGAGCGCCGTTCACGGTATCGCCTTGGGGTATTTTTCAAATCTTGTCATTCCCCGCTCCGGTGAAGTGTTTCGCTGTACCGCCATGTACCGAGCCGAAGATATTCCGGTCAACAAACTACTTGGCACGGTAATCCTTGAGCGATTGGTGGATCTCATGATGCTTGCTTTGTTGTTTTTTCTGGGTTTTGTTACCAATTGGAGCCATATGGTCGCCATGTTTTCGAAGAATGTCGATGCGAAGTGGGAGTTTCCTTGGGGTTTGGCTGTAGTAGGATTGGTAGTATTGTTGGCCGTTGTGCTTGTTGTTCGCCGCTTTCAACACAACCCCCTTTTGTTGAGAATACGAAATTTTATTAAGGGCATCAGTGAAGGACTGCGCTCATTCAAACAATTGAGTGTGAAACAGCGATGGAAATTTGTGTTTTATACCTTTCAAATTTGGATCATGTATTTCCTGATGGTTTACATTGTCTTTTTTGCCCTCGACAGCACAACGCACTTGACACTTTCCGATGGCGTGTTTTTGATGGTTGCAGGGAGTTTGGGCATGGTTATTCCCACGCCGGGGGGCATTGGTTCTTACCACTTTTTGATGATGACGGGATTGGCCTTTCTCGGGGTGGATAAGTCTGATGGGATGAGTTTTGGTACCATCGTGCATACGACACAACTGGCCATGACACTGCTCGCAGGTTTGGTGGGTTTTTTATATTTGGCCAAAGTAGAAAAAAAACGGACGCATGGCTAAGACAAAAACAGCTTTTATTTGTCAAAACTGCGGTGCTTCCTATGCCAAGTGGCAGGGTAAGTGCAACGCTTGTGGTGAGTGGAATACCATTGTGGAAGAGGTGGTGGAAAAAGGCGCAGGTTCGCAGCCCGCCTGGAGTAGAACGAGAGGTGGCGATAGCCGAAAACCTCAAGCACGTTCGGTAAATGAAATTCGCTTTGAAAAAGAAGAACGCCGTCTTACCGGTTTAGAAGAGTTTGATCGCGTATTGGGCGGGGGACTGGTTCCCGGTTCACTGGTTTTGCTCGGTGGCGAACCAGGCATCGGTAAATCTACTTTGATGCTGCAACTCGCGTTGCAAGCGAATGTTGGTAAGGTGCTCTATGTATCCGGCGAGGAAAGCGAAAAGCAGCTAAAAATGCGTGCCGATCGCATCGGAAAACCCAGCAATGAGTGCTTTATTCTCACCGAAACGTCAACCGGTAATATTTTGGCGCAGATGGAGCCGGTAGAGCCGGACTTGGTCATCATCGACAGTATACAAACCCTTTACTCTGATGCATTGGATGCCGCGCCGGGTAGTGTGAGTCAGATTCGTCACTGCGCTGCGGAGTTTTTGCAGTTTAGCAAAACCAGTGGCGTGCCGGTTATTTTGATTGGCCATATCACCAAAGACGGCAATTTGGCCGGACCAAAAATATTGGAGCATATGGTAGATGCCGTCCTGCAATTTGAAGGCGACAGGCACCATATGTACCGTCTGTTGAGGGCGTCCAAAAACCGCTTTGGCTCTACCTCTGAATTGGGCATCTATGAAATGGTTAACTCCGGATTGCGCGAGGTAAAAAATGCCAGTGAGGCCTTGCTCAGCAGACGCGGGGATAACCTCAGCGGAAACGCCGTAGCAGCCACTTTGGAAGGCATGCGTGCCATGCTCATTGAGGTGCAGGCGCTGGTGAGTACGGCAGTGTACGGCACGCCACAGCGAACCAC
>JAIUMB010000020.1 GCA_022565745.1 Cryomorphaceae bacterium
ATGAACATGAATGAGGTGGTGGCCAATCGTGCCCACGTGCTTGACGGCAACAAACTGGGCGAAGGCGAGCGCTTTATCCACCCCAACGACGACGTAAACAAATCGCAATCGAGCAACGATACTTACCCTACGGCTATGCATATTGCCGTTTATAAAAAGGTTGTGGAAACGACCATTCCCGGGGTGAAAAAACTCCGCGATACTTTGGCTGCCAAGTCGGAGGCCTTTAAAGACGTGGTAAAAATTGGCCGCACCCACTTGATGGACGCCACACCATTGACCCTCGGACAAGAGTTTTCCGGTTATGTTTCTCAACTCAACCACGGCATCAAAGCCTTGGAAAACACCCTCGATCACTTATCGGAATTGGCACTTGGTGGAACCGCCGTTGGAACGGGCATCAATACACCCAAGGGTTACGCCGAAAAAGTGGCCACTTTTATTGCCGATTTCACGGGACTGCCTTTCCGTACGGCTGAAAACAAATTTGAGGCCTTAGCCGCGCACGACGCTTTGGTGGAAACACACGGCGCGCTCAAGCAGTTGGCCGTTTCCCTCAACAAAATTGGCAACGACATTCGCTTACTGGCTTCCGGTCCACGCTCTGGCATCGGCGAAATCATCATTCCGGCCAATGAGCCCGGCTCATCCATCATGCCAGGCAAAGTCAACCCCACCCAAGCCGAGGCGCTTACCATGGTTTGTGCACAGGTCATGGGCAACGATGTAACCGTCACCACCGGTGGCATGCAAGGCCACTACGAACTCAACGTATTCAAACCGGTAATGGCCGCGGCCGTTTTACAAAGTGCACGCCTTATTGGCGACGCCTGTGTGTCGTTCAACGACAACTGTGCCGTAGGTATTGAGCCGAACCACGAGGTTATCAAGCGTCACCTCGACAATAGCTTGATGCTGGTCACCGCGCTCAACACCAAGATTGGCTACGAAAACGCGGCATTAATTGCCAAAACGGCACATAAAAACGGAACAACATTGCGCGAAGAAGCCATCAATCTCAACCTACTCACCGGCGAAGAATTTGACCAGTGGGTACGTCCGGAGGATATGGTTGGACGCAACTAACACCAACAATACCTTGTCCATTTACTTCATCTCCGACCTGCATTTGGGCGCCCCAGATTTGGACGCTTCACACGAACGCGAGCGCCGATTTTTGCGCTGGCTGGATGCATGTGTTGACGATATGGAGGCGCTGTATGTGGTAGGTGACTTATTTGATTTTTGGTTTGAATACAAACATGCTGTTCCCCGTGGACACGTAAGAACACTTGGCCGATTGGCTGAACTGCACGATCGCGGTATTCCCGTGTATTTCTTTACCGGCAACCACGATTTGTGGGTGTTTGATTATCTCAAAAAAGAAATTGGGGCGAAGGTGTTTTATGAGCCACAGCGGATTAGCATTCAAGGAAAATCCCTTTTGGTCGGTCACGGCGATGGTTTAGGGCCAGGCGATCACGGGTACAAGTTCATCAAACGGATATTTACCAACCGTTTTTTGCAGTGGTGCTTCGCCCGTATTCACCCCAATACAGGCATTGGTATGGCCAATTACTTTTCCCGCAGCAGTCGGGCCAAGACGGGCGCTTCCGACAGCGACTTTAACGGTCTGGAGAACGAATGGCTCTACCAGTACGCAAGCGATTATCAGAAGGAAAGCAAACCGGTTGATTACTTCGTATTTGGTCACCGCCACTTGCCCATCATCGCCGACATTCCCGAAGGAGGGAGATACTACAACCTTGGCGATTGGCTGAAATACTTTACCTACGGCGTGATGCGCGACGGAGAATTTAAATTAAAGGCCTTTGAAAAACCTTTGTTTTTCGTTGGATCCGGTGCATCACAAAAAAAACAGTAAACACATTAAAGAACATCATTATGAAAAATCTAGAAGTCAACAACAAGCGTGTTTTGGTACGTGTAGACGTTAACGTCCCCTTTAACGACAAGGGTGAAATCAGCGATCATTCGCGCATAGATGCGGCCTTGCCCACCATTCGTGATTTGCAGTCACGCGGGGCAAAGGTAATTTTGATGTCGCACCGAGGCAGACCCAAAGGCAAGCCCAATGCCGACATGAGTTTGGCGCCAGTAGCCAAAGCCATTGGTGAACGCTTAGGTTCTGACGTAGCTTTTGCCAGCGATTGTGTGGGTGAAAAAGCCCATGACGCCATTGAAGGTTTACAGCCCGGTGGGGTTTTGTTGCTGGAAAACCTGCGCTTTCACGCGGGCGAAGAAGCCGGTGACGAAGCCTTTGCAACGGCATTGGCGGAACTGGGCGATGTATACATCAACGATGCTTTTGGCACGGCACACCGCGCACATGCTTCTACGGCGGTTATTGCCAAACACTTTCCCAACGCTAAGGCCTTTGGCTTTTGCATGCAGTCGGAAATCGACAGCGTCAATCAAGTGCTTAACAGCAACAAAACCCCAACCGTAGCTATTGTTGGTGGCGCCAAAGTGAGCTCCAAAATCACCATTTTGAAGAGCCTAATGCCGAATGTTGACCACATCATCATTGGTGGTGGTATGGCGTACACCTTTGTCAAAGCGCAGGGCGGAAAAGTGGGTAATTCGCTGGTAGAAGAAGACTACCTCGACCTCGCCAATGATATTTTAAAAACCGCCGAGGAACAAAACGTAAAGATTCATTTGCCCATAGACTCGGTCAATGCCGATTCCTTTAGTGAAACCGCCAATACCAACATCACAGCCATCGACGAGATACCCGATGGATTCATGGGCTTGGACATCGGGCCAAAGTCCATCAGTCACTTCGACAATGTACTGAACTTTGCCAAAACCATTTTGTGGAACGGTCCATTGGGCGTATTTGAAATGAAGCCATTTGCAGCCGGTACGCAAAGCGTAGGTGAGTCGGTTGCGCAAGCCACAGACAACGGTGCCTTTAGTTTGGTCGGCGGCGGCGATTCAGTTGCGGCAGTCAAGCAATTTGGACTAGCCGACCGCGTGAGCTACGTCTCTACCGGAGGCGGCGCCATGCTGGAATACCTCGAAGGCAAGGAATTACCGGGCATAGCAGCAATAAAGAATTAATAGATGGTAGGTAGAGGGGTAACCTATGTGTTGCCCCCACGCAGCTATCTAACTTTATAGACAGCCATCTTTTACTTTAACAAATTGAGTTTAGTGGCTAGGCTAGAAAGTTCGAGAGCAAGGCTTGCGAAGGTCACAAAGAAAGGAGTTTACATTAGTAAATGACTTTTTTTGTGACTGAGCGTAACGCAGCTATCGAACTTTATAGACAGCCACTACAATATGAACATTTAGTTGTCTAATGTGTCATATATTTGAACTTCATTTTTTAACACTTAAATCGAAAAATTATGTCATTTGAACTTCCTAAGTTACCCTACGCACACGATGCGCTTGAACCTCATATCGACGCCAAAACGATGGAAATCCATCACGGCAAACACCACAATGGTTACGTGAGCAAACTCAATGCGGCCATTGAAGGAACTGATTTAGCCGGCAAGTCTATTGAAGACATCCTCAAAAACGCCGGTAAGCACGGTGCTGCTGTGCGCAACAATGGAGGTGGTCACTACAACCACACCTTGTTTTGGTCGGTGATGTCGCCCAACGGCGGTGGCAATCCCTCCGGAAAATTGGCCGAGGCCATCAATCGCGACTTCGGTTCTTTCGACAAGTTTAAGGATGCTTTCTCCAATGCAGCAGCCACGCAGTTCGGTTCTGGCTGGGCTTGGTTGTGCAGCGATGGCGGTAAACTTTCTGTATGTGGCACCCCCAATCAAGACAACCCGTTGATGGATGTGACCGACAACTGCGGTACGCCCGTTCTCGGTATCGACGTATGGGAGCACGCTTATTACTTGAACTACCAAAACCGACGTCCGGATTACATCGACGCCTTTTTCAATGTTATCAATTGGGAGGAGGTGAGCAAGCGTTACGAGAGTACCTTGTAATTACCATAATTTTATAGATAGAGAACCCGGGCCATTTGTGTCCGGGTTTTTTAATATACGATGGTACTGCTTGAGGCAATAAAAAAGTATACCGCTACCGGATATATAAGCACCAGCATGAGAAACAAGTAGAATACAAGTTCACGGCGCTTGCTTTTGTTGAAGGCAAAGCGATTGGCTAAAAACAGCGAAGAAAACAAAATAAGTGGCGCAGTGAATTCAGGTCTTAGTCCCAAAAAACCCAAAGTAGGCACCAGCAGCAATAAGCAGATGATTCCCCAGCCGGAGAGCTGTCGCTTTAAAACCGATGAGCGGGTTACTGAGCGGTAAATTTCCGGAGCGATATACAGCAGCAATAAGGCAAGAGCAATGCCTATGTACGCCGGTGTATCGAAAGCCTCTAAGCGTAACTGACCATATAACGCTTGCATAGAATTAGCCTCTCCACCAACAAAAATGATGGTTTGAATGATGGTTGCGGCAAGGAACAAAGTGATGAATGCCCCTGACAACAGCAAGATAAAGCTTCTCAAAGGAGGAAAGCCAAATACCAGCAAACCAATCCACATCAGCACAATCCAGAGGATTGACAACGGAGCAAACAAGGCCCATAAGCCAATAAACAACCCCAAATCAAACATGGAAAAATATGTTTGCTGTCCATCTCGACGATGAATAAACATGCCTGCCAGAAGAGCAAAACCACTAAAGTGTTGGGTAAAGGTTAAATAATTGGGTGATGGAAGAAAAACCAATCCCAAAATAACAATCATTACCGGCCAGAAATAATGGTCCTGAACCAATTGATGTTGCTTTCCTAAAAATTGCCAAAAAAGTGCAATCAGGATCCATATAACACCCCCAATAATGTATCCGCCAATTCCGCTTACGGTATGTGTGCTGCCCCATAAATCAAAGGTTTGCACGTGAAAAGGCACCCATATTAGCGTCCATGACATCAATACAATGGCCATGACAACCAGAACAATGGGGTGGTTAATTTGCGGACGAGAAAAGAAACGTGCCAACATTGGGGCGTATGTATTATTTTTGCGGCTAAATTACAATAGAAAATACCGCGCATCATGATTAGAGACATCGCTTTCGCCATCGGAGATTTCTTTCAGTGGACTTTTAAGGCCATGCCCGTTGTAGCCAACGGTCCTAACATTATTATCTCCCTCATCATTACAGCATATTTCATCTACTGGTTAGGTCAAATTCGCAAGCACTCTAAAGCAGGGGAAAACTAAAAAAGAGCTGATTTTATTAAGTTACGGGGCAACCTCTACGCTCTTGAACTGCTCAAAAAATCGTTTCCTTTTATTATGTGCTTAACATACACAATTTTAAAAACCTGCACCTTGTTGCGGGTTTTTTTGTTGTTACTTTGTAGCGTTTAAAATTTACCCTTCATGTCGGCGATAAAAGAAAAATACGAGGCCATTATCGGTCTGGAAATACACGTTCAACTCAAGACCCAGTCCAAAGCCTATTCGTCTGATGGCGTAGCCTTTGGAGGAAAGCCCAACACACATGTGAGCCCAATTTCACTGGGGCATCCAGGGACCTTGCCCTTTATGAACGTCAAGACAATCGACAGTGCCATCAGATTGGGGTTGGCGTGTAACAGTGACATTCGCTACGAAAATCAGTTTGCCCGCAAAAACTATTTCTATGCCGACTTACCGAAGGGTTACCAAATTACCCAAGACAAAACCCCCATTTGCAACGGCGGCGAAGTGTTAATTAAGGATGCCGAAGGCAACGACAAAGTCATTCGTTTGACCCGCATTCACATGGAAGAAGACAGTGGGAAGAGTATTCACGACCTCGATCCGGATTACAGTTTAATCGACCTCAATCGCGCTGGCACTCCCCTGTTGGAAATTGTATCGGAGGCCGATTTTCGCGACGGGATAGAGGCCTACAATTACCTCAACGAGATGCGAAAATTGGTGCGCTATCTCGACATTTCCGATGGGAATATGGAAGAAGGTAGTTTGCGCTGCGATGTGAACGTATCCATTCGTCCGTGGGGTCAAGAAAAATTTGGCACCAAGGTAGAGGTGAAAAACCTCAACTCTTTCCGTCATGTGCAAAAGGCCATCGACTTTGAAATTGAGCGCCAGTATGAAGCCCTTGAAAGTGGAGAGACCATCACGCAGCAAACCCGCAGTTTTGACCCGGTAAAAGGGGTCACGTTTGTGTTGCGTGAAAAAGAAGACGCCCAAGAGTATCGCTATTTTCCCGAACCCGACTTGCCTCCCATTTACGTTGAAGAGGAACACATCGACGATGTTCGCAAAACACTTCCAGAGCTGCCAAAGGCGCGTTTAGAACGCTACATGAATGAACTTCAACTCAGCGAATACGATGCCCGCATTCTCACCGAAAGCAAAGACATTGCCGAGTACTACGACGCTTTATGTAGTTACGCCCCCAACGCTAAAAGTGCCGCTAATTTTATTCTGGGATATGTGAAAGCCCACCTCAATGAAACCGCTACCGATATTGCCGATTTCCCCATTACACCTGAAGCGGCCGGACAAACTTTACATTTGGTGGAAAGCGGGAAAATCACCAATACCATTGCGCAGCAAAAGCTCTATCCGGCTCTTATCGAAGAACCGGAATCTAACCCAGAAGCCTTGGCAGAAAAAAACAATTGGATTGTTCAAGACGACGAAGATCAACTTCGCCAGTGGGCTCAAGCCGCCGTCGATGCCTATCCAGACAAGGCAGAAGCCTTTCGCAATGGTAAAAAGGGACTAATGGGACTGTTTATGGGTGAGGTAATGAAAGCTTCAAGAGGTAAGGCTGACCCCAAAAAAACCACAAAAATCCTAAATGATATCTTGGGTTGATTTTTCTCAAACGTTTAATCATTAATACACCGCTTTAGACTTATGTTACACACAACCAATAACAACCGCATGCTTACCGTAATCAAAAAATGTTTTTTTGGTTTTGCACTCATTGCTATGGTAGCCGCATGTGATATGTTTGGCCCCAATGAACAAGTCATCATCAAGGGAAACATCGATGGAGCTGATGAAGTGATTGTGCTCAAAATGGACACCAACGACATCATGAGCAGCGATACCTTGGAGATTCACAACGGATTTTTTCGCTTTAAAACCAAGATAGAAGAACCGGAGTTTTACGTATTGGAGTTTGCCAGCGGCATGCGTATTCCTTTGGTTGCCTATCCTGGGGACTTGATTACCATTGATGCAAATGCCTCTAATCCTTTGGGCCAGTATGAACTGGAAGGCAACAGCAGCTTGAAACTTCTGATGAAAATGAATACCTATATGATGGCGTCTTTTGCCTTGGTAGATAGCTTAGATGAGGTCATGACACGTGTGCGGGAGGAAAACCCCAATGAATTGATGCAGGTTCGTCAGCAACTGGACATGGCTTACCAGCGACAAGTAAGCAAGCATAGGGAAAACTTACGCCAATTGCTGGAAGACAACACGGATGATCTCGCTGCTCTGTTTATTTTGCCTCAGCGTTTGGGACAAAGAGAATTGGTATCTATCGTCGATAACTACGATCTTTTTAAAGAATTGCTTAGCAATATGGAAGACGAATATCCTCGTTGTCGCCACACCATTTTCTTTAATTCACAGCTCAAGCGATATGAACGTGGCATGGATTTGCAAAAGCAACGTCAAAGCAACGCCGAACGCCTAAAAGAGGGGAATCCCATTAAAGACATCGAAATGGCGGGTGCAGACGGCAACACCTATCGTCTAAGTGACTTAAAAGGCAAAGTGGTACTGCTCGACTTTTGGGCTGCTTGGTGTGGTCCTTGTCGCCGTGCCAATCCCGGCGTGGTAGATCTTTACAACCGCTTCAACGACCGAGGATTTACCGTGTTTAGCGTATCCATCGACGGGCTGCCTAATCAGAAAAATGCTCGTGAGGAATGGCTTAAGGCCATTGATGATGACGGGTTGCGTTGGCCTTATCACGTGAGTGAAGTGAATGGCTGGAACTCTTCAGTGGTTACCGATTTTGCCATTGAAGGTATTCCGTTGACATTCTTAATCGACCGCGAAGGCATTATACGCGGCCGAAATCTTCACGGGAAAGCCTTGGAAGAGGCCATCGAATCCTTGCTATAAATGATGCAGCCGGCATATGACTGGATGGCGTCTAAAGGCTGGCAACCCCAGCCGTTTCAACGCGCCACTTGGGAAGCATATGCCAAAGGGAAGTCGGGATTGGTCAATGCACCAACCGGAAGCGGAAAAACCTACGCCCTGCTCTTACCCGCACTATTGCGAAAGCCCAAACCGACGGGACTACATATCATATGGATTACCCCCATACGCGCACTGGCACGTGAAATTCAACAATCTGCTGAGCGCGCTATTGAAGGAATGAACCTGGCGTGGACGGTAGGTGTCCGCACCGGCGATACCTCCGCCAGCGAACGCGCCAAAATGCGCAAGAAGCCCCCCAACATCCTCATCACCACGCCGGAAAGTAGCCACCTGATATTGGCGCAAAAAAATCACCAACAATGGATGAAAGGCTGTCACACCATTGTGGTAGATGAATGGCACGAGTTGTTGGGCAGCAAACGAGGCGTGCAAATGGAGCTGGCACTCAATCGCTTTAAGGCCTATTTCCCTGAACTACAAGTGTGGGGCATCTCCGCCACCATTGGTAATCTTCAGCAAGCCTGTGAGGTTGTGGCCGGTAAAGAAGGGGTCTTGATACGCGCCAACATCAAAAAAAGCATCGACGTACGCTCCGTCCTACCCGATGAAATCGAAGTCCTCCCCTGGGCCGGTCACCTCGGCACCAAACTCATCACCAAAGTACTTCCCATCATTCACCAAAGCAAGACCACCTTGCTCTTTACCAATACCCGCGCTCAGGCGGAAATCTGGTATCAGCAGCTGCTCGAAGCCGACCCCTCATTGGCCGGTCGTATGGCCATGCACCACGGTTCCATCAGTCGGGATATACGCCACTGGGTAGAAGAGGCTTTATACCGTGGCGACATATCTGTGGTTATATGTACCTCAAGTTTAGATTTGGGCGTGGATTTTCGTCCGGTTGACACCATCATTCAAGTGGGAAGCCCAAAGGGCGTGAGTCGCTTTGTGCAACGCGCCGGGCGCAGTGGTCACCAACCCGATGCATTGAGTGTTATTCACTTTGTACCCACCCACAGTTTGGAATTGGTAGAAGCGGTGGCTTTGCGCGAGGCTGTTGCCGATGACATCCGTGAAGACCGTTTACCCTTGCGTAATGCTTGGGATGTATTGGTGCAGTACCTCGTGACGTTGGCCGTATCCGATGGTTTTTATCCTAATGAGGTATTTGCCCAAGTGCAACTAACCCATGCATACGCGGGTATTACACCGGAAATGTTTGAGGCTTGCTTGGTGTTTATTAGTCAAGGTGGTACTACATTGGGTGAATACGACGAGTTTCGCCGCGTGGAAATCAATGCTGAAGGTAAATATGTGGTCAACAGCAGAAAAACAGCCATGCGTCACCGTATGAGTATTGGCACCATTGTAAGCGATGCCATGCTGCGGGTAAAGTTTGTCAAAGGCGGTCACATAGGCACCATAGAAGAGTGGTTTGTGGCCCGTCTAAAACCGGGTGACAGCTTTTGGTTTGCCGGACGAAGTTTGGAGCTGGTGCGGATTAAAAACATGGAGGTTCAGGTCAAACTGAGCAAATCCAAAAACGCCACCATCCCTTCCTGGATGGGTGGTCGAATGCCATTGAGTGCTAAAATGGGTGCGGCTTTACGCGAGCAAATGCAGCGGGTACACCAAGGCATTCGCCCCGATGAGTTGGGCGCACTCAATCCGCTGTGGCACTTACAAGCCGAGCGCTCTCATCTTCCAGCAGAAAACGAACTTCTCATGGAGTATTTCCAAACCCGTGAAGGGTATCACTTGTGCTGTTATCCCTTTGAGGGGCGGAACATTCACGAGGGACTAGCGGCCATGTTGGCCCACCACTTGAGTATGGAACGCGGACAAACCTTTTCCATTGCCATGAATGACTATGGCTTTGAACTCCTAAGCGACCAAGAGATTCCCATTCAGGAGGTCTTGGAAACCCTTGTCTTTGAGCGAATGGATGTGAGCAGCGATTTGGAAGCGGGCATCAATGCCGGAGAAATGGCCCGTCGCACCTTTCGCGATATCGCTGCCATATCCGGATTGGTCTTTCAGGGATACCCCGGTAAACCCGTAAAAGACCGACATCTACAGGCCTCATCAGGTTTGTTATTTGGTGTGTTACAAGAATACGAACCCGAGCATTTTTTGTTGAAGCAGGCTTATCGCGAAGTTTACGACAATTACATGGAATCGGAGCGTATGCAGCAAGTGGTGGCTCGTTTACGCACCCTAGAAGTGGTGCTTACCCACCCAGAAAAACCCACGCCTTTTGCCTTTCCCATTATGGTAGATCGACTAAGAGAGCGCGTAAGCACAGAATCTTTAGAGGCGCGCATAAAACGCATGCAACTATCTTAGAGGGTAGAAGCTTTTACTCACCAAGTTTTAACGAATCCCATTTGATGGCATATAGAACTTGAACAACAAACCCATCGACAAAAACGAAGGATTAAAATCCCCTTCTAAATTCCAAAAGCTTTGGTTTACACTGACGAAAGGCACCATCTGTGAACGACTTCCTAGTTTCCTGGCGTATTCAAATCGTGCTGTAGCGTTAAGAGTTATTATATTTTCAGTACGCAACATCATTGAGCCAAGATAAAATGCATGACTGTGTTTTTTTGCGCGATTGTGTTTATAGCCAATCGCTAAAGTATAAGCCGTTACAAAAATAGATTCCTGAAATAAATTGTTGTTTTCGGAAAAAGATACGCCTGTCGACATTTCACCTAAAAAGGAATACTTTAAATCTTTACCAAAATCATAGCTATTTCCTAAAGTAAGTCCTGGCATAAATGACTGAAGTTCAGGCATTAAAGGAGAAAAAGCTGACAACCCTAGGTAATAACCATAACGAGACTCTCTTAAATCCACAAATGCTTTTACTTTCTTTTCTACCTCGGATTCGTGAATGCGGATGGTTTCTTGGCTAATGGTACGCACATCGTATGTTTGACCCGGCACCATTCTAATCACACGCCCGCGAATGGTTTCGCCGTTATTTAAAGTAAACTCTGAAATGAGCATACTTTTGGCATCGGGGACAAATGTATTTTGTGCATTTAACATCCATGTAAAAAAGCAACATACAAGTAAGATTGAATATTTATGATTGGTCGTACGCATTAGTATAAAAGTTGTTGATTATACAAAGGACCTAAGGCTGGAATACCACTGTAAAACCTAAACGCCACGCCAAAAATCAAATGGTTGAATTCAGGCGTTTGAGTAAAGTACTGGAAGCGTGTAAACAAAGACACTCCAGTGCTGCTTGTCATGGGAAATTCATAGTCAAAAGTGGGACTAAATATGACTTGTAAAATAGGATCGTAATTGGAAAACATATCAGGCTCTCTATAATCGTAAAAACCCGAACTAAAATCAACGTTTAAGGCAAGGGTTTGAATGTGTGATTCTCCTCGGTTAAATCGATAACCGGCCCCCATACCAAAGGCAAAAAAGATATCCCTCCCGTTGTATAATTCATCTGCAAACAGCCCGGTGATTGAGCCATTAAAAGTAAACAGCACATCATACGGCAACTCTATCCCCAAAGCGCCGGAAACGCCTGGAGCAAATCCAATACTATTTTTAGAAGCATAACCTGCAGTTAGGCCAATTTCGCTAAAGACGTTTAAGTCACGACGATCACCCGCGGCCCAGGCCAATTGTCTTACGCTGTTGGCAGGAATGTGGATGGGTTTGCGTCTCCTTACCTGAATAATAAAATCACTTGATTCATCTGCCCTTGGGCCGTCTAAGAGTCTGCCTCGATAAATCTTTCCGTCTTTGGTAACGATTTCGGTCACCAACAACGGTTGCATAATGTCTATATGTACTTGGTTGTTGTCTATGAAAATACTATTGGTGTCTTCTGTAAAATCAAATTGAGCGTGAAGATCAACACTGAGAAAAAAAATTAAAATCACCGTCAAAAACCGATAATAATTGTGTAGTGGTTGCCTCATTTTATCCTATTTTAGCTAACTGATACGAAGTTTATATTGATAAACATTCACCAAATATACAATTGAAACCATAAAAAACTGGTTTTATTTGATGACAAATTGATTTTTTGCAAGTACAAAACCACATGAAATGAAGGCGAAATTATTGATGTTCACATTACTTATAACCACTTCCATTATGGCACAACAATACAATCAACAGCAAACCGTGGCACAGTATGTTCAATATACCGTTTGGGCCAATGAGCAATTGATACAGTGGTTAGAAACATGTGATAAAGACGTATGGACAAAAGAGCTATCTTCCAGTTTTAATTCCATTGCTGCCACGAGCAGACATCTGTGGAACGCAGAATTTGGATGGCTCACAACCTTGAAAAAGAAACCCTGGGACAACGTACCTGATGGAATGAGCAAAGACGGTATTCTTAACGGTTGGCGACAAACCTCTCAAGACTTTGCGTCTTATGCGCTGAACTTACTTGAAGAAGAAAAGGAAGGTGTTCGCCTGCTGGGTGATGACGAAGTACGGATTGAAGATATTCTTTTGCACGTGTGTAATCACGCCACTTATCATCGAGGTCAACTCATTACTTTAGGTCGACAAGTGGGGTTGAGCAAACCGCCGAGAACAGACTATATATACTACATCCGATCGGTGAGAAATCAGTAATTGTTTTGGGGTAAAAAGGTCTGCTGAGGTCTTTTCTACCAAACATCTTTTCTATGGGCGTCCATTTTCACAAACACAAAGAGCAAAATGGTAAACGCCCATAGTGAAGAACCGCCGTAACTGATAAATGGCAAAGGAATGCCCACCACGGGAAATAAGCCCATGGCCATGGCTATATTAATGGTAAAGTGGAAGAATAAGATTGAGGCCACAGAATACCCATAGATTCGGTACATGGCAATCTTCTGCCGTTCGGCCATTATGAGCAATCGAATGATAAAGGCCGCAAACAATACCAGCAAAAGAATGCTTCCTACAAATCCCCATTCTTCGCCGATGGTGCAAAAAATAAAGTCGGTGTGTTGCTCGGGAACAAAGTTAAATTTTGTTTGTGTGCCTTGTAAATAACCCTTGCCAAACAATCCACCAGACCCAATGGCTATTTGTGCTTGATGTATGTTGTAGCCAACACCTTGCGGGTCGTGTTCCAAGCCCAACATAATGTTGATTCTATTCCTATGGCGGTCTTCAAGTAAATTGTTAAACGTAAAATCAACACTTTGCACAAACCCCACCACCAAAATTAAAACGCCAAGCCATTGCGCCCATCTGCCTTTTCTGTTTTTATACATCAAAAGCAAAAAAGGCATCGCTAATACGATGGACAATATATGCGTATTAAACAAGAGGCTGAAGACAAATAAAACGCCCAGAGTAACCCCGAGAAAAATCCAAATAGGCGACATGCCCTCACGGTGAAAAACAAAGACAAAAGCTGAAAAAACAATGGCTGAACCTAAATCAGGTTGAGGGAGAATAACCAGTGCGGGAAGAAAAATTATGCCGAGAGCCGTAAAACGTTGACGAATTTTTTTCCATTGAAAATCAATAGCGCCCATATACTTTGCCAGTGCCATAGCAGTAGCAACTTTAGCAAATTCACCCGGTTGAATGGCTAAGCTTCCAATGGTGAACCAAGAGCGCGCACCAGAAATTTTTTGGCCAAACAACAACACTGCAATTAACGATAAAATAGATAAGGCATAGACTGGCCAAGGCAAAAGGGTGTACAAGCGAATATCCAGAACCAAAATGATGAGAATAAGGACAATGGCGCCAATAATAAACACCAATTGTCGACCATGATTTTGATTCATATCAAAATAGCCGGTATACGCCTCAGAAAACGTGGCGGAGTAAATGTTCATCCACCCAATTACTAACAGGGCGAAATACATCACCACAACCGGCCAATCGATATGGAATCCTCCGCGATTACTCATTATTCTTCTTAGCTTTTCTCTCGGCCAATCTAATGGCTTGTTCGCGATACTCGTCTTCTAAAGACCCTTCCAGCATTCGCTTCTCCAACGCCTCTCTCTGCACCTCTCCAGTGAGGTATTTCTCCATGATTAAGCTTGCGATAGGCGCTGCCCAGCGTGAACCCCAATATCCATTTTCCACAAACACCGCAATGGCAATCTGTGGGTTGTCTTTGGGGGCAAAAGCCATAAATATGGAATGGTCTTGTCCGTGAGGGTTTTCTGCGGTTCCGGTTTTTCCACACATATCGATGCCTTCTACTTTAGCCAAACGCGCTGTGCCTTGCTGAAAAACCTCAAACATACCCGCTATAACATGCTCAAAATGTACGCTGTCTACCATTGTTCGTTTGGGTTGGGTAAAATGCGGATCTGTTATGGGTTGGTCGCCAATATGGGAAACAATATGCGGGGTAAAATAGTAACCCCTATTGGCTATAATGGCAGCGATATTCGCCAACTGAAGAGGCGTTGAAAGCAGCTCTCCTTGGCCTATTCCATTTGAGATGGTGGATACCGCCTTCCAGCGATGATTGTTATAGATTCGGTTGTAGTAACTGCTATCCGGCACATGACCTCGTCGCCCGGTTGGTAAGTCGTTGTTAAAAAACTCTCCCATACCAAAGCTGCGAACATAACTGCTCCAGCGTTCTAAGCCCTCTTGTGCCGTCGGGTATGAATCGACAATTTTTTTATAGGTCTGACAGAAGTAGTTGTTACAACTTTTATAAATCCCCGTTTTGAGCGGAATGGGTGCAGATGTTCCACACTTACAACGCACAAAAAGTCGGCCGTACCTAAATCCGCCGCCGCAGCTGTAGTGACTATTAGGACTGATGGCCCCTTCTTGTAAACCTATAAGTGCATTGACAATTTTAAAAGGAGATCCGGGGGGATATTCGGCGAGTAGTGCCCTATCAAATAATGGCTTTTCGATAGAATCAGAGAAGAGTTGAAAATAGTTTTGATTGCGTTGTCGACCTACCAAAAGTGAAGGGTCATAAGTTGGACTGCTGGCCACCACCAATAATTCACCTGTAGAAGGCTCTATGGCGACTACCCCTCCACGCTTGTTGGTCATTAGCATTTCGGCATAGCGCTGCAAATCGATGTCTATGGTTGTGGTTAAATGTTCGCCCGGCGTGGGTAGAGTATCGTATATCCCCTCTTGAAACCTGCCTTTTTCTCGATTGTGAACATCTACAACTATTCGGCGCACGCCATCTTTGCCCCGTAATATTTGTTCATATGATTTTTCAATGCCAGCAACGCCGTAAAAATCTCCACGACTATATCCTGGGTTGTTGCGAATAAACGTTTCCGAGACCTCACCGATAAATCCGGCAATGTTTGGAGCGCCTTCATAAAGATATTCTCTCAACAAGCGTCGTTGAAAGTAAAAGCCGGGAAAGAAAATGATATGCTCTTGTACCTCCACGTATTCCGAACGCATCATTTGCTTGATAACCACAGAAGGCTTTAGTCGAGAGTATGTGGTTGCTCGAAGGAGTTTTCGTTGTAACTCGTCCTTTTCGATCTTGAAAATCTGACAAAACGCAGCGGTATCTAAATCTCTAATCTGTGAAGGCACCACCATCAAATCATAAGCAGATTGATTGCCTACAACCAGACGGTTCTCTCGGTCGTATATGTGTCCTCGGGGGGCATAGTCTTTTATGCGGCGTATGACATTGTTTTCAGCCGAAAGCTTAAGGTCCTCGTCTATGATCTGTAAATAGAAGAGTCGCGCCGAGAAAATCAACAACACGGCGAGGATAAATCCCGTTAACAAAAAAAAGCGGCGATCCATTCCGTTAAATCTTTTTTCTCAAAGGCGTAAATAGTCCATGCACCACAAACACAACAACTACACTGAGCAAGGTGCTGTACAAGGCCCGTATAAATGTAATGTCGATGTTAGAAAAGCGCAGTGCATCAACAAAAAACAGCGAAAAGTGATGCACAAATATACCAATAGAAGAAAGCAGTAAAAAGTTTTTTATCCCCAATGCTTGGAGAGATAGCTCTGGCAGCTCTCTTCCGGATTGCGTTGAAATCAAACGCAAAATCACGGGTCTCAAATAGGCCATAATCAGCGTAGCTGAAGCGTGAAGTGCACCGGTATGCTCAAACATATCAATGATGAAACCGGTTAAAGCCGCAAATATCAAAATGTAATGCTGATTCATTGTGGCTGGTAGCGCTAAGATGATGATGGGGTAATAATAAGGCACCATAAAACCAAACAATTGGACATTATTGAGCACCAAAACCTGCAGGAGTATTCCCAGAACAAAAGTGGCCAATATGTTTAATGAGCTATTCATCAGACCACTAACGTTGAGTATTATTGATTAATGCCTGTTCTATGATTTCATCGACTTCGTCTTTTCGCATGTCTTCAACCAAATAAACGGCATGTAATGAAGAGAAATCAGTAGACAATTGAATTTGTGCATGAATAAAATCACCCACTGTATTAAACTCAATACCGTCAACAATGCCAACGGTTATTCCGGGAGGAAAAATGGTTGAACGACTATCGGTCACAACCGTATCTCCAATTTGGATATCGGCATGCGTGGGTAGATCGGTAATTTGAGCAAAGCGAAAATCGCGTCCATCCCAAGTTAATGATCCGAAAAAATCATTTGATTTCAAGCGCACACTTAAACGCATATTGCTATGAATCAAAGCCAAGGCTGTACTATAGCGGGGAAAAACATCTTTTACAATGCCTACTACGCCTTTGGGACCAATCACCGCCATGCCAGGATAAACACCATGTTTCACTCCTTTGTCTATCAAAATGGCATTATTGGCTTTTTTAAAACTTCGATTGATGGCTCTACCGGGAAACACGCGGTAGCGTTGTTCCATATCCTCGTTATTCAATGGAAAATAAACAGGCGCATCTAAAACGAACATATCGGGAACCAAGCTCCTCAAGCGCGCGTTCTCTCTTTGTAAAACTTCATTTTGCTCTTTTAAAGAGAGGTAGTTTTCTACATTGCTACGAACATCGATAATTCTATTGGTAAAACTACCTGCTACTTGGTTCCAGCGAGACTTGTGGAAGGATTTTGTTTGAACAAGTACGTATAAACACAAAAACTGCAGGGCAATAAAGAGAATCTCTACACTGTTTTGGCGTAAGAATGCTAGCAGTTTGCCCATGTTGTGATATTAATCAACGGATAAGAAAATTAAACTTATCGATGTTTTTTAAGGCAATACCGGTACCGCGAACAACAGCTCTGAGTGGGTCTTCTGCAACATATACCGGCAGGTCGGTGCGCATAGAAATTCGCTTGTCTAATCCACGAAGCATACTGCCTCCTCCAGCAAGATAGATACCACTGTTGTAAATATCGGCGGCCAATTCCGGTGGTGTCATAGAAAGCGCTTCCATAATGGCTTCTTCAACGCGTACAATAGACTTGTCTAAAGCCCGGGCAATTTCTTTGTAGGTAACCATAACCTGTTTGGGTTTGCCGCTGAGTAAATCACGCCCCTGAACTGGATAGTCATCGGGCGGGGAAGGTAGTTCATCTAATGCGGCCCCTACGTTTATTTTTATTTCTTCGGCGGTGCGCTCGCCAATATACAGGTTGTGCTGCGTTCGCATGTAGGAAGCAATATCGTTGGTAAATACGTCACCAGCAATTTTAATACTCTTATCCGAAACAATCCCCCCCAGAGCGACCACTGCAATTTCCGTGGTACCACCACCAATATCGATGATCATGTTTCCTTTAGGCTCTTGAACATCTACTCCGATACCTATGGCAGCAGCCATGGGTTCTTGGATGAGATAAACTTCTTTGGCACCGGCGTGCTCGGCAGAGTCACGTACGGCGCGTTTTTCCACTTCTGTAATTCCTGAAGGAATACAAATAACCATGCGAAGCGAAGGCGCAAAAAGGCGTTTTTGAAAGCCGGGAATGCTTTTAATCATCTCCCGTATCATGTATTCAGACGCGTTAAAGTCGGCAATAACACCGTCTTTCAGCGGACGAATGGTCTTGATGTCTTCGTGCGTTTTCCCGTGCATTTGACGCGCTTCGTGCCCTACAGCAATCACTTTGTTGGTGTTGCGATCAATGGCAACAATACTCGGGGCGTCAACCACTACTTTGTCATTGTGAATGATCAGTGTGTTGGCCGTTCCCAAGTCGATGGCAATGTCTTGGGTAAAAAAGTCGAATAATCCCATGATGAATTAGTGTTTGAAATGACGGGTTCCGGTAAATACCATCGCCATATCGTGTTCGTTGCAATAATCGATGCTCAACTGATCTTTAATGGAACCACCGGGTTGGATGACGGTCTCAATGCCATTTTGGTTGGCAATTTCCACACAATCTGGAAAGGGGAAAAAGGCATCAGAGGCCATGGCCGCTCCTGTTGTATCAAAGTTAAAGTTTTTGGCTTTATCCAAAGCTTGTTTTAATGCATCTACACGAGATGTTTGTCCGGTACCACTGCCTATGAGTTGCTTATTTTTAGCCAAAACTATGGTGTTGGACTTGGTGTGTTTACAAATCTTAGATGCAAATATCAAATCTTCAATTTGCGCATCGCTTGCTTGACGATTGGTTACCGTCTTCAAATCTGAAGCCTGATCGGTTTTGTTGTTGCGTTGCTGAACGAGTTTGCCATTGAGGATGCTGCGTTCTTGCCACTCTACAAACGACAATTCTTTAATGCTTAAAATGATGCGGTTTTTCTTGCTTTTGAGGATTTCTAAAGCCTCAGGGGTGTAAGCCGGTGCCATCACCACTTCAACAAACAAGGCATCTATTTCTTTTGCTGTGGCTTCATCTAAAGTGCGATTACAAGCAATTACCCCTCCAAAGGCGGAAACGGGGTCTGCGGCCAATGCATCCTTCCACGCGTCTAGCAATGTATTTCTGCTGGCCAATCCACAGGCGTTGTTGTGTTTAACAACGATAAAAGTCGTTTCTTCAAACTCGCTGAGGAGATTCAAGGTGGCGTCAATATCGAGCAGATTGTTATACGACAATTCTTTGCCGTGATGTTGTTCCAAAACATCGTTAAGTCGCCCAAGAAAATACCCTTCTTGATGTGGATTCTCCCCATAACGAAGGGATGTTTTTTCTTGCGTCCCGGCAAACCATTGCTGAATGGCCGTATCGTATGATGAACTCACCGCAAATGCTTCCATGGCGAATAGCTTGCGGGTTTGTAAGTCAACTTGGCCGTTGTTGGTTTTGAGTATCTCTACCGCGCGCTGATATTGATTGCGATTGGAAATGATCCATACGTCCTTGAAATTTTTAGCTGCCGCGCGTATCAGAGAAATTCCCCCAATGTCAATTTTTTCGATGATTTCGCTGTCTGAGCCACCAGCTGCAACCGTTTCTTCAAAAGGATAAAGGTCAACCACCACCACATCAATGTCGTCAATGTTGTGTTTCTTCATTTCCAAAACATCAGAATCGTTGTTTCTTCGTCCTAGAATACCGCCAAAAACTGATGGGTGAAGCGTCTTTACTCGGCCTCCTAAAATGCTGGGGTATCCTGTAATGTCTTCAACGGCTTCAACGGCTTTGCCCAAACCGCTTATATGCGACTGGGTACCACCTGTTGACAAGAAAGTGGTTCCACAACTTTCAAGTGCGTCTATTAGAGGGTCTAAACCGTCTTTATGAAAAACAGAAATCAGCGCCTTTTTGGGCTTAAGTAACTCATTCATCGTAAATTATTTTCAATGCGCGAAAGTACGTAAAGTTAATGGTGGTATCAACAGGAATTGTAACTTTATCCAAATTTTTTTAGAAACATTTCGCTAAGCGCTTTTTTTAAATAAAATGTCTATTTCGAATGCCTTTTATTGGTTTGAAACTTCGGTGGGTTTTGCTTGGAAATCGCTCCGAGCAAATCGACTAAGAGCCACTTTATCCCTTGTGGGCATTACCATAGGAATATTTGCCATCATCACCGTATTTTCTATGGTAGATTCTTTAAAAGACAATATTCGCAAAAGTTTAGACGACTTAGGGGGGGAGGTGATTTACGTACAAAAATGGCCTTGGGGAACAGGTGGGGAATATCCGTGGTGGAAGTATGTCAACCGACCTGAGGTAAGCGTGGAGGACTTTCTTTTTTTACGCAGACAGATGAGCACGGCTGAATTCGTCGTATTTACCAATTCCATCACCCGAACCGTTAGTCAGCAAAAAGTTGAAGCAGAAAATACAAGCATCAAGTTTGTATCACACGACTTTCACAGTATGCAGAAAATGGAGCTGCTCAATGGCCGGTATTTTACTGAATTTGAAAGCAACAACGGGAGTCCGGTAGCGGTATTGGGTGCCAATCTAGCTTCGGAGTTGTTTTCCGGACAATCGCCTCTGGGACAAACCATAA
>JAIUMB010000021.1 GCA_022565745.1 Cryomorphaceae bacterium
CAATCCCAACGTCGAATCATTTTACATTTTACACTTTACATTTTACATTCTTCCAGCCCAACACCCCGTCAGGCCTTTCGCTTTAGCGAAACCTCTGTGTCCTCTGCGCTTCTCAAAACAAAACCATTCAAACGAGGGAATTATCCCGGATGAACGCCCAATCAGTGTAAACACTCCCAAAATTTCTCTGTGATAAACACAATCCTCCCGTTTATATTATTGCACGCTCATTAACCCCAACCATTCGTCTAAAATTTAAACGTATTAAAACCTTCCATGGCTGCATGCTCAAGTGCGTTTCAAAAACAGATACAGCACCAAAGTCCTCAATCTAATTAAAGTTTAATGCGTTTACCCTGATTTTACCTTGCATCTACCCTCAGCCATCGTATATTTACCAACTCTAAAGAAACACACATTATGATTCGAAAAGTGGTAAAAAACGCCCAGGAAGCCATTGTGGGCGTCAGTGACGATATGACCTTTATGCTCGGGGGGTTTGGCCTCTCCGGCATACCCGAAAACAGCATTTCTGCTTTGCGCGACAGCGGCGTTAAAAACCTCACCTGCATTTCTAACAACGCCGGTGTAGATGACTTTGGTTTGGGACTGCTTTTACAGACCCGTCAGATCAAAAAAATGATTTCTTCTTACGTAGGCGAAAATGATTTGTTTGAAAAGCTTATGTTGTCCGGTGAGCTTGAAGTAGACCTCATTCCACAAGGCACCTTGGCCGAGCGCTGTAGAGCTGCCGGCGCAGGCATACCGGCATTTTTCACCCCCGCCGGATACGGTACTGAAGTGGCTCTGGGAAAAGAAGTGCGTTGGTTTAACGGCAAAGCCCATATTCTGGAGCATGCCTTTGATGCTGATTTTGCCTTTATAAAAGCCTGGAAAGGCGATGAAGCTGGAAATTTAATTTTTAAAGGAACGGCGCGAAACTTCAATCCACTTATGGCCATGGCTGGAAAAATTACCGTGGCCGAGGTTGAAGAATTAGTGCCTGCAGGCGAACTTGACCCCAACCACATCCACACGCCGGGCATTTTTGTGCAGCGCATATTCCAGGGCAGCAATTACGAAAAGCGCATTGAAAACAGAACCGTACGTCCCAAGCCATGATGCGATTCCTCGTCATACCGACGATGTGTATGCTGTTGTTTGCTTGCAGTGAACAGCCAGCATACATTACGCCTTTACCCCAAATCCTCCTTACGGCAGACAGCATTTCGTGGACTGAAAAACGGCCGACTACACTTACCTACATCGTCGATTCAGACACCGTTCATTTAAACGGTGGCACAAAGTATCGCGGTGGAAGCTCGAGTAAATACTGGAAGCATTCATACGCGCTAAAGCTCGAAGACGCTTACCCCTTGGCCGGACTAACAGCCGCCAAAGCATTTGTACTCAATGCGTCTTACATAGACAAAACGCTGATGCGTCACCGATTCAGCTTTGATGTTTACCGTGCTATGCACCCCAACAACATCGCCCCCGTTTGTCGCTACGCCGAATTGTATGAAAACAGAGACTATCGTGGCATTTACGTCATTATGGAACGCATCAACGCTGGACGCATGGGACTGAAAAACGCCGATGGCAGCGCCCTTTGGAAAGAACCGCTCATCTTTTACCCGGAGATGCCTGAGTCACAAGAGGCAGACAACCCGCATCAGCAGAAATATCCCGACATAAAAAAAACCGACTACACTGATGATTTGCTCGCACTTAGAGACTTTCTATTTTCGAGTCCAGACGAAGTATTTTCACGTGATGTCTTTAAACACTTTGACAAGCAAAGCCTCATCGACTGGCAACTCATATTGCTCTTGAGCAACAACAGCGATGGACAGCTCAAAAACGTTTACCTCTACAGAGAGGGCGAGGATAATCCCTATAAGTTTGCCCTATGGGATTACGACCATTCCTTTGGCCGTGACGGAGACGGAGAATACAACATGCTCACAAACGTCATAGACGAAAACAGATGCATTATATTCGCCCGACTCAACGCACTCAATCCCGACAACTTTAATCAGTCCATGGCATCTCGATACATCGAATTGCGATCAAATGGCATCTTCGATCAAAATGCGCTGGTGGATCTACTCAATGGCTATCACAAAGAACTCGCACCACACATGGATCGAAATGCTGAACGCTGGCCACACGATGCCGATTGGTATCATGACGACCACGATTTCGAGCGCGAAGTGGCAACCATTCACGAATACTTAGACAAACGAATTCCTCAACTCGACCAACGATTTGGGTATAACCAATAATTCTGCATACAATGGCACTCGACAAAAACGGCATCGCACAACGCATCGCACAAGAAATGAAAGACGGTTACTATGTTAATCTCGGCATTGGCATTCCCACACTGGTTGCCAATTACATTCCTGATGGCATTTCCGTGGAGTTTCAAAGTGAAAACGGCATACTCGGCATGGGGCCATTCCCATTTGAAGGCGAAGAAGATCCCGATCTTATCAACGCCGGAAAGCAAACCATAACCGCCATGCCCGGCGCTGCATTTTTCGACTCGGCCATGAGCTTTGGTATGATTCGCGGACAGCACGTCCACATGACCGTACTTGGCGCTATGGAAGTGGCGCAAAACGGCGACATCGCCAATTGGAAAATTCCCGGCAAAATGGTGAAAGGCATGGGCGGCGCTATGGACTTGGTGGCTTCGGCCGACAACATCATAGTGGCCATGATGCACACCAATCGCGCCGGAGAATCCAAGCTCTTAACCAAATGCACTTTACCCATTACCGGCGTAAACTGCGTGCGCAAGGTTGTTACTGACTTGGCCGTTCTCGATATCACACCAAGAGGATTTGAACTTCGTGAAGTAGCACCCGGTGTTAGTGTAGAAGACGTTCGCAACGCCACAGAAGGCAAACTTCTCATCGACGACAACGTGAAGGAAATGAAGCTTTAAAAGCATCTCAATCGATGGTTCACCACCTAAAAATTGATGAAGTTGCTGAAAAATTTGGCAGCAACGTCCAAAAGGGACTAAGCACCGAGGAAGCGTCTGAACGTCTAAAAAAACACGGTCCTAATGCACTGCCCGAACCGCCCAAGCGCCCTGCTTGGAAGCGTTTGTTGATGCAGTTCCACAACGTGCTAATCTATGTGCTAATCATTGCTGCCATCATTACAGCCTTGATGGATCACTGGATAGATACCTGGGTGATTATCGGCGTGGTGATTGTCAATGCATGGATTGGTTATGTACAAGAAGGTAAAGCAGAAGCCGCACTTGACAGCATCCGCAATATGCTATCACTGGAAGCACTGACCTTGCGTAACGGAAAAAAACAAGCCATTAACGCCAAACAATTGGCGCCCGGAGACATTGTCTTGCTCAAAGCTGGAGACAAAGTCCCGGCCGACCTCCGCCTCTTCTCGGTAAAAAACGCCAAAATGGAAGAAGCGGCGCTCACTGGAGAGTCACATGGAGTAGACAAGCAGACCGAACCCGTTGACAAAGAGGCCGTATTAGGCGACCGCCTCAACATGGCCTTTTCCGGCACCACCGTAAGTTTTGGCGAAGCGCGCGGTATGGTAGTCGCTACGGGTATGGACACTGAACTGGGCAAAATTAGCCAGATGATGTCTGAGGTAAAACCCATAACCACGCCCCTACTCCAACAAATTGAGACTTTTGGCAAATGGCTTTCACTGATAATTTTACTGGCTTCAGCCGGTTTTTTCGCCTTTGGTTACTGGCTTCGCGACTACAGCGTCAGTGAATTGTTTTTGGCTGTTATCGGTCTCATCGTGGCTGCCATACCCGAAGGTTTGCCGGCAATCATGACCATCACCTTGGCCATTGGTGTGCAGCGCATGGCCAGAAGAAACGCCATCATTCGCCGTTTGCCATCGGTGGAAACACTGGGCTCGGTTGACGTCATTTGTTCGGATAAAACCGGAACGCTTACCCGCAACGAAATGACCGCCAAAAAAGTGGTCACCACTGATCAAGAATACGACATTACCGGCATTGGTTACGAACCAAAGGGCGATATCCTAAGCGATGACAAAGTCATTGAAATTGATCAACACGATTCACTAAAGTTGTTTGTTAACATTATTAGCACCACCAACACCGCTCAACTCAATCAGCAAGACGAACAGTGGACTGTCACCGGAAGTCCAACAGAAGGGGCACTACTTGTTTTGTGCGAAAAAGCAGGCGTGACTTCTTCACCATACGACACCATTGACCACATACCGTTCTCCTCAGAACACAAGTACGCCGCACATTTGGTAAAAAACGGTGAGAAAAACACCATTTTCGTTACCGGGGCACCCGACAGTTTACTGTCACTTTCAAAAAACCAACTAGGCAAAGACGGCGAGCAGTCCATCGACAAAGATTTCTGGGACAAAGCCATGGCCGCATCAGCGTCTAAGGGCATGCGTTTATTAGGCGCTGCCTATGTCAACAGCACATCAGACACACTCAATCACGAAGACATACAAAACCTCACCTTTGTTGGCGTAGCTGGCATTATTGATCCTCCGAGAGAAGAAGCCGTGGAAGCCATTCGCCAATGCAAGCGCGCTGGTGTAAAAGTCAAAATGATCACCGGCGACCACGCCCTTACCGCCCTTGCCATCGCTAAAGAATTGGGTATTGGCGACGGAAAAAATGCCATCACAGGCGCTGAATTGGAAAAGCTCAGCGACGAAGACCTACTCGATGTGGTAGAGAAATATGACGTTTATGCCCGTACGACGCCCGAACACAAACTCCGCCTGGTAAGCGCCATGCAGGCCAACGGTCACCGCTGCGCCATGACCGGCGATGGCGTAAACGATGCCCCAGCTTTAAAAAAGGCCAATATTGGCGTAGCCATGGGGATTAAAGGCACCGAAGTATCAAAAGACGCCTCCGAAATGGTGCTGGCCGATGACAACTTTGCCTCCATCGTACACGCCATTGTGGAAGGCCGAACCGTTTATGACAATATCCGAAAAGCACTATTATTTATCTTACCCACCAATGGTGCCGAATCCTTGGTATTGATCAGCGCTGTGCTAATGGGGATTGTTATGCCCATTACGCCTGCGCAAATACTATGGGTAAATATGGTCACCGCGGTTACACTGGCTTTGGCCTTGGCCTTTGAGCCTTCAGAGCAAAACACCATGCGTCGTCCGCCGAGAAAAGCAAACGCGGCATTGTTGGGTGGACTTTTTATTTGGCGCATCATTTTTGTATCGGTGCTCATCGGAGGGGCGTCACTGGCCATTTTTACTTATGCCATTTCACTCGGTGTGAATGAATCGACGGCGCGAACATTGGCGGTCAACACCCTGGTTGCCGGACAGCTTTTTTACTTGTTCAACTGTAGAACCATGCACGACACAGCAATAAATCGCGGCTTTTTTGCCAATGCCTATGCGTTTTATGCTGCCGCTGCATTGCTGGCTCTACAGCTCCTTTTTGTGTACGCCCCTTTTATGAATACCTTTTTTGATACCAGTCCGTTGAGCTTAACGCAATGGGGCATCACCACGGCCGCCGGCGCTATGGTCTTTGTGGTGGTAGAAGCTGAAAAATACTTGACCAAACGGGGGTGATGATGGGGGTATTGTTGGGTCAGCGCAAGGCTGTCTCCTACGCTGACCTCAATCCCTCTATCGGACTTTAAAGTCAGCAACTTATTATCTCATTGAATCTTTGCTATATATAATATTTTGCGTATATTTGCCGCCCTTAAGAGGGGACATTGTGTCCCCTCTTTTATTAGGGTAATATGATTGACAACAAGCGCATACAGACTCTCTGCGAGGAGGCTCTCGCCCCGATTGACGGGTTTTTTATTGACATAAGTGTCGACGAACACAACAACATTCAAGTGTTGGCCGATACGGATGCAGGCATTACAATTGAAGAGTTAAAAGGCATTAGTCGTCATATTGAAGGTGCTTTTGACAGAGAAGTAGAAGACTTTCAATTGATGGTCAGCTCACCCGGATTGACACGTCCACTTACCGTTTATCGTCAGTACGTAAAAAACGTAGGACGAGATGTTAAGATAAAGACCATCTCCGGTGAAAAATATGTTGGCACCATGAAAGTCGTTGATGAAGACGGTATAGAGCTCTTTTGGAAAACCCGTGAACCCAAGCCAGTTGGCAAAGGGAAAGTCACCGTAGAAAAACAACAACGCATTGCGTTTAGCGACATTAAAGAAACCAAGATAAACATCTCGATTTAATACCTAAGCCATGGACAACAAGGCGATCATCGATTCCTTTACGGAATTCAAAGACGACAAAAACATCGACAGGGTTACATTGATGGCCATCATAGAAGACGCATTTCGTCAACAATTGCGCAAGAAATTTGGCACCGATGACAACTTTGACATCATCGTAAACCCCGACAAAGGTGACTTAGAGATTTGGCACAACCGCACCATTGTTGCCGACGAAGATATTGAAGACCCCATAACAGAAATTGGTCTGTCTGAGGCTTTAAAAATTGAAGAGGACTTTGAAATTGGTGAAGAAGTATCTGAGCCCATCAAACTCATCGACCTCGGCCGTCGTTTCATCTTGGCCTTTCGCCAGGGCTTGCTCCAAAAGATTCAGGAGCACGACAATGCGCTTATTTACAAGCGCTACAAAGACATGGAAGGCGAAATCATTACTGGTGAAATTCACCACGTTCGTCCTCGTGCCGTTATCATTTACGACGACGACGACAACGAATTGATTTTGCCGAAAGACCAGCAAATTCCCCGTGATTTTTACCGCAAAGGCGATACCTTAAGAGCCGTGGTAAAAGGGGTAGAGTTTCGCGGCACCAAACCACAAATTATTTTATCGCGTACCGACCCGCGCTTTTTGATTAAATTGTTTGAACAAGAAATTCCCGAAGTATTTGACGGATTGATTCTCGTTAAAAAAGCCGCGCGTATACCCGGAGAAAAAGCCAAAGTTGCCGTTGAATCACTCGACGATCGCATCGATCCAGTGGGCGCTTGTGTGGGCATGAAAGGTAGCCGCATCCACGGTATTGTCCGTGAATTGGGCAACGAAAACATCGACGTGATCAACTTCACCAACAACATGAATTTGTTCATTACCCGCGCATTGAGTCCGGCCAAAGTTACCTCCATCAACATCGATGAAGAAAATAACCGTGCCGAGGTATTCCTCAATGCCGATCAAGTATCGTTGGCCATAGGTAAAAACGGTTACAACATCCGCTTGGCGGGTATGTTGACCGGATTTGAAATTGACGTTTATCGCGACAACGAGGAGGAAGAAGATGTTATCCTCAGCGAGTTTGAAGATGAAATCGAAGACTGGATCATCGATGAACTTCGCGCTGTTGGTTGCGATACCGCAAAAAGTGTCCTCAAGTACACTGTAGAAGAACTTGTAGAGCGTACCGACCTTGAAGAAGAAACCGTCAAGGAAGTGTATGCAATTTTGCGAAGTGAATTTGAAGAATAATAGTAACTTCGCACCCGAGAGATAAGAACCGTAAATCGTCGCAATGAGTAAGGCTCCACAGCGTTTGTCCAAAGTAATTCGCGAATTAAACATCTCGCTCACCCGTGCCGTCGACTTTTTGAAGTCGAAGGAGATTGAGCTTGATACCAATCCCAACGTGAAAATCAATGAAGAGGTGTACAACCTCTTGGTTGATGAATTCGAACAGGACAAGTCGAAGAAAGAAAAATCCGAGCAGGTAAGTCAGCAGAAAAAAGAGGAAAAGGAAATTCTAAAAGCCAAAGACTCCAAAACGCGCGATGAAGTTGTAAAAGCCAAATCTGAAGGCTTATCCGGGCCAAAAACTATAGGTAAAATTGACCTCGACGCCATTGGCAAACCAAAGCCTAAGGCCGAGGAACCAGCTCAGGAAGAGGCAAAGCCAGAACCCGTGGAAGAGGTAAAAGCACCTGTAGCGGAGAAAGAAACCGTGCCAGCGCCCGAACCTAAAGAGCCTGCTAAGGAAGAAAAGAAAGAGGAAAAACCTGCTGCTGAGCCTGTAAAAGAGTCAGCTAAAGAAGAAAAACCTAAGGCAGAACCTGTAGCTACAAAGGAAGAAAAAGAACCTTCAATCCCTAAGGCAGAAGAAGAAGAGCCTAAGAAGGAGGTAGAAAAGAAAAAAGAAGCACCTAAAGTAGAAGAGAAAAAAGAGGCGCCCAAAGCAGCGGAAGAACCTAAAAAAGAAGAGCTTGAGCCAGCTGCTGAAAACAAAGAGGAAGCCCCTGAAAAAACTGAAGAGGCAGAAAAAACTGGCGAAGTTGACAACCGTATAAAGACCCAATATAAAAAATTATCTGGGCCAAACTTTACCGGTCAAAAAATAGATCTCGAACAGTTTAAGAAAAAGAAAAAAGTTGCTTCTTCAAGCGGACAACCTGATAAATCAAAAACTGAAGACAGTGCTGCCGATAAGAAAAAGCGTCGTCGCATTCGCAAAGACGTCAAACCTGCAGCAGGAAAACAACAACAACGTCCGGCTAGAGGCAAAAAAGGCGCGCCTCAAGCTGAATTAACCGAAGAACAAATCCAAAAGCAAATCAAGGAAACCCTTGAAAAACTTACCGGCAGTAAAAAATCTAAAGGGGCTAAATTACGTAGAGCAAGAAAAGAAGAGCGACGTGAGCAAGAAGCCATCGAGCAAATGCAGCAGGAAGCACAAAGCTCAGTACTAAAAGTTACCGAATTTGTTACCGTTGGTGAGTTGGCCAACATGATGAACAAGCCGCCAACGGACATCATCATGACCTGTATGCAACTCGGACTCATGGTAACCATGAACCAACGATTGGACGCAGAAACACTTTCTATCGTTGCCGAAGAATACGGATTTAAAGTAGAATTCGTTAGCGCGGAAGTTACCGATATGATTGAAGATGAAGAGGTAGAGAGCGAAGAAAACCTCAAACCTCGTCCTCCTATCGTTACGGTAATGGGACACGTTGACCACGGTAAAACCTCCTTACTTGACTACATCCGCGAAGCCAATGTTATCGCCGGTGAAAGTGGTGGTATTACCCAGCACATCGGAGCATACTCGGTGTCTCTCGATGGCGGACAAATCATCACATTCCTTGATACACCTGGACACGAAGCCTTTACGGCCATGCGTGCACGTGGTGCACAGGTTACAGATATTGCCATTATCGTGGTTGCTGCCGATGACGATGTGATGCCACAAACCAAAGAAGCCATCTCTCACGCACAAGCTGCAGGCGTTCCTATTGTGTTTGCCATCAACAAAATTGACAAAGCTGGTGCAAACCCAGAAAAAGTAAAAGAAAGTCTTGCCGGAATGAACCTTTTGGTCGAAGACTGGGGTGGAAAAATTCAATCTCAAGAAATTTCTGCCCTCAAGGGAGTAAACATAAAAGAATTGTTGGAAAAAGTTCTACTGGAAGCAGAGATGCTTGACCTGAAGGCCAATCCCAACAGAAATGCCAACGGTACAGTAGTAGAAGCTACCCTTGACAAAGGTCGTGGATACGTAACCACCATCTTGGTGCAACGCGGTACACTTCGCGTTGGTGACATTATACTTGCAGGACAATATTCTGGTCGCGTTCGTGCCATGATGGACGAAAGAGGAAAACCCATTAAGGAAGCAGGCCCTTCTACGCCGGTAAGCTTACTCGGTCTCGATGGTGCACCCATGGCGGGCGATAAGTTCAATGTCATGGACGATGAAAAAGAAGCGAGAAACATCGCTACCCGTCGTCAACAATTACAGCGTGAACAAAGCACCCGTACTCAGAAAAACATTACGCTGGAAGAAATCGGACGACGTCTTGCGCTCGGTGACTTTAAAGAACTCAACATCATCCTTAAGTGTGACGTGGACGGATCGGTAGAAGCCCTATCTGACTCACTGCAGCGCTTGAGCACCGATGAAATTCAGGTTAATATTGTCCACAAAGCCGTCGGACAAATCACCGAATCAGATGTTCTACTTGCAGCAGCTTCTAATGCCATTGTCATTGGCTTTAACGTACGCCCTTCGGCCAATGCTCGTAAAGTAGCAGAGAAAGAGTCGGTTGATATTAGAAACTACTCCATCATCTACGATGCCATCAATGAGGTTAAAGACGCGATGGAAGGTATGCTTTCGCCTGAGGTTAAGGAGAAAATTGTTTGTAACCTCGAAGTACGTGAAACCTTTAAAATCACCAAAGTGGGTACCATTGCCGGTTGTATGGTTCTCGACGGAACCATTAAACGCAGCACCCGCGTGAGACTCATCCGCGACGGTGTAGTGGTATATACTGGCGAACTGGGCTCTCTTAAACGCTTTAAAGAAGACGTCAAAGAAGTTCAAAAAGGCTACGAATGTGGTTTGAACATTCAGAATTTCAACGACATTAAAGTAGGTGACATCATCGAAGGATTTGAAGAGGTAGAAGTCAAAAAGACCCTTTAAGCCACATACACATGTATGCCATAGCCGTTACCGGAGCTACAGGCATGTTGGGAGCTCACTTTCTCACACATGCTTGTAAGCACTATGCTCAAATTACGGCTTTGTACCGCAATGAAGAAAAAATAGATGCGGTTAAATCGGTGTTTTTACGCTACTTTCCTGAAAAAGGCCTGAGTGAATTTTCGAAAATCACATGGAAAAAAACGGATTTATACGATCCGCTTTCTACCGAAGAAGCCATTCATGGTTGTGACTTGGTATTCAATCTCGCTGCAACCGTTTCCTTCGACGGGAAAAACCCCAATGAACTCATTGAATCCAACAGCCGTATTACCGAAACCGTTGTCAATGCATGTCTGCACCTTGGTATAAAACAACTGGTACACGTAAGCTCCGTAGCTGCTCTTGGTCGCAAAGAAGCCAATAACGAGGGGCTTGGCATCGATGAAAGTACGCATTGGGAAATAAGCAAAAACAACTCCGTTTACGCCATCAGTAAATATCGCGCTGAAATGGAGGCTTGGCGAGGCATGGTAGAAGGCATGAACATACTGGTCGTCAACCCGCCCATCATACTCGCTCCCGGATTTTGGCAGCAAAGCTCGGGTAAACTCATGCCTGCTATAGCCAAAGGAATCCCGTTTTATACCTACGGTGAAAATGGATTTGTTGATGTTAGAGATTTATGTCGCGCGATGATTACCTTGGTAGAAAACGATAAATGGAACGAACGTTATATTGTTTCCGGCATCCATTCCTCATATAAAGTATTGTTTACAAAAATGGCAAATGCGTTAAATGTCAAACCGTCTTATATCCATTTAAACAAATTCCTTGGTAATATCTTTTGGCGACTGGAGTGGCTGCGTAGTCGCCTAACTGGGGCTTCACCGCTTCTCACCAAAGAGACCTTTCGCAGCAGCCAAAACAAGTATCGGTATCTGTCTGAAAAAATAAAAAAGGACGCAAACTTTACGTTTACGCCCATTGAAACCACTTTAAAATGGATGAGTGATTGGTATCGTCAAGATGAAGATGCTCATTAATCTAAATCACATATCGTTTCCATTTTAGTGCCATCTACTTCTGTTGTTGATTCAAAAGCAGAACACCAAAGACGCGCGGAAACTCCACTTGACGTATGTGTCATGGTAGACGAATCTTCTAAAACCCCGTCGTTGTAATAGCTGGTAACACAGGTGCAGGTTCTTTCTTTTCTACATGAACTAAGCAGAACTAACAAACCTAAACTAAATACTAATCGCTTCATAATGTGTTGTTTTTTATATTTATTAGACATATTTTTCAGCAAATATAAAACAAAAATCAAATAATCAACAAAAGACCAAAAAAAAAATTTACCACAGACATGCATTATTTAAGCAGAAATCATCACATCAACTCTTGTCGACGCTTAATGGCATGAATGACCCAAACGGTAAAACCATGGCGATTGACCCATTGATCGCCACCAGGCACTGTACGCATACTATAACCTGCTAAAACCGTGACGTTCCGAGAAGAAAAACCACCCATTAAATAAAAGCGGTTTTGGTCAATGCCGTTGGTGACGTTCTTACCAAAGTTCAATAAAAATTCGTCCATGATATCAACGTGGATTCGGCGATCATTGGAAAACCTGTGAAGAACAAAGCGGAAATCAGCGAGAAAGCGGGTGCGATGATAAAGAATTCTATCGTCTGTTACCTCGGTGCCTGCTAAAACATCTCGATGGCGTAAATCATGCCGCCAACGATAGCGATAACTGATGTTTTTGGTGATATTCAAGCGACCAACCACCTGTCCCCATAAGCGATCTTCGTTTCTCACGAAATCTGTAGTAAAGGGCGTAGCGGTAGTCACAAAGGCATACCCGGCACTGATGCCCAAATACTTATGTGCGTTATAAGTGATTCCATGCCTAGAAGCAAAAAAGGCATCGGTAACATAGTGAAAGTCATTCCACAGAGAAAAACGATCATTGAGTTTTACCGAACTGATATACCCTCCCCAAAGCTCAGTATTTTGCGAAAATGAGTTGTGAGAAATCATTATTGATGTGAGAAAAAACAGATACGTCTTCATGGTTGGCAAAAGTAAGAAGAGTTTGTTTCTAGTTTTTGGTTTTAGGTTTTTTTGCATTTAGCTTTTGCTTGGTAATGGGGTGAAGCCAAATTCTATTCAGTTAAAAAACTGAAAAACATCAATATAAACCGTTTAAAATACAAATCATAAAGCGCATGAAAAAAAAATCCACAACTCGCTTTGTATAAAACCTAATCACCGTATATTTGCAGCCGCAAAACAGCGATGCCCCATCGTCTAATTGGCAGGACAGCTGATTTTGGTTCAGTCAGTCTAGGTTCGAGTCCTAGTGGGGCAACAAGCAAATACCCCTAACGCCGCTCTCTGAGCGGCGTTTTTGTTTTAAGCCAACCTAAGCCACAACGCAGTTGTGAGCGAAGGGTTGGCTTAAAACAAAAACAAGCCCGTAGGGCGTTAGGGGTATTTGCTTGGGTAATGCCATTGCAGAAGGACCACGACGAATAGCGGCTGTCAATAAGGTCCGATAGCTGCGTTATGCTCATCTAAAAAATGCTCATTTACTTTGTGTAAACTCCGCTTTTTTTAGATTTCGCAAGCCTTGCTCTCGAACCTTATTGAACAGCCACTACACGGAGGAAAAATATGAGCACCCGATAGCTGCGTTATGCTCATCTAAAAAATGCTCATTTGCTCTGTGTAAACTCCGCTTTTTTACCCCGATGGTTATCGGGGTCGCAAGCCTTGCTCTCGAATTTTATAATGCGGCCAAAAAATAGAATAATCATTAGCGCGCAACTACGCAAAAGGTACATTTAAACTGCTCGCCAAATCAAATCCACATTATTTCCTTTCGCTTACTTTAATCTTTGTTATTTTTGCCTGAAAGAATACTGGCATGCGTCGCAATTTATCGGAGGTTCCTTTTGAACCAAGCAAATCAAAAAAACAAACCACTACCTCAAAAACATGGACGAGTCCGGAAGGCATTGAAGTGCCTTTCATCATCGATCCGAAAAAGCATATCAAAGGCTTGTTTACGGGGTTTGGCGCCGGATCGCCTCCATACCTCCGCGGACCTTATGCGAGTATGTACACCAAGCGCCCGTGGACCATCCGACAGTATGCCGGTTTTTCCACCGCCCAAGAATCGAATGCCTTTTACAGAAAAAATTTAGCGGCCGGACAAAAAGGTCTTTCCGTGGCCTTTGACTTGGCCACACACCGGGGTTACGACTCCGATCACCCACGCGTGTCCGGCGATGTGGGAAAAGCCGGGGTGGCCATCGACAGCGTGGAAGACATGAAGGTCTTGTTCGACCAAATTCCTCTGGATAAAATGTCGGTCTCCATGACCATGAATGGCGCGGTAATCCCCATATTGGCCTTCTTTATCGTAGCTGCTGAAGAACAAGGGGTCTCCGCCGATAAACTCAGCGGCACCATTCAAAACGACATTCTCAAGGAGTTCATGGTGCGAAACACCTACATCTACCCGCCCCTGCCTTCCATGCGTATTATTGGTGACATTTTCCAATACACCAGCAAGCACATGCCTAAATTCAACAGCATTTCCATCTCCGGATACCACATGCATGAAGCCGGCGCTACTGCGGATATAGAATTGGCCTACACGCTTGCCGACGGACTGGAATACATACGCACCGGGAAAAAAGCCGGACTCAGCATCGATGAATTTGCCCCGCGTTTATCCTTCTTCTGGGCCATTGGTATGAATCACTTTATGGAAATTGCCAAAATGCGCGCCGGACGTGCGCTGTGGGCCAAGTTGGTCAGCCAATTCGACCCAAAAAACCCCAAGTCACTCGCCTTGCGTACCCACTGTCAAACTTCGGGATACAGCCTTACTGAGCAAGACCCCTACAACAACGTGGCGCGCACCTGTATTGAAGCCATGGGCGCGGCGTTTGGTGGCACGCAGTCGCTGCACACCAACAGTCTGGATGAAGCCATTGCCCTGCCTACGGATTTTTCGGCACGCATTGCCCGCAACACACAAATCTATCTGCAAGGAGAGGCCGGCGTTACCCAAACCATCGACCCTTGGGGTGGCTCACACTACGTGGAATACCTCACCGAGCAATTGGCCGAGAAAGCCTGGAAACTCATTCAAGAAGTGGAAGACCTCGGCGGAATGGCCAAGGCCATAGAAAACGGACTACCCAAACTGCGCATTGAAGAAGCTGCCGCCCGCAAGCAAGCGCGTATCGACAGTCAAAAAGAATACATCATCGGCGTCAATGCCTTCCAGCTCACCGACGACGATGAAGCGCTGGAAATACTTGAAATCGACAATGAAAAGGTGACGCGCGAACAAATTGAGCGCCTCAAAACGCTGCGAGCCAATCGCAACGAAAAAGAGGTAAAAGATGCCCTCAAGCACATCACAGAAACAGCCAAAGGCAAGGGCAACCTGCTGGAAGCAGCCGTCGACGCCGCGCGCAAACGTGCCAGTTTGGGGGAAATCTCCGACGCCATGGAAACTGTATTTGGAAGATATCAGGCGACCAACCGCTCAGTAAGTGGCGTATATTCAAAAGAAATGAAACAAAACGAAGCATTCATAAAAGCGCGCGAACTCACCAATCAATTTAGCGAATTGGAAGGTCGTCGTCCGCGAATTATGGTGGCCAAAATCGGACAGGACGGCCATGACCGCGGCGCCAAAGTTGTTGCCACTTCATTCGCCGATCTTGGATTTGACGTAGACATTGGCCCGCTATTTCAAACCCCAGAAGAAGTGGTGCGACAAGCCATCGAAAACGACGTGCACATCATCGGAGTGAGCTCTTTGGCGGCAGGACATAAAACACTGGTCCCCAAAGTTATTGACGAACTCAAAAAGCATGGCCGCGAAGACATCCTCGTCATTGCCGGGGGCGTAATACCCCGCCAGGATTACGACTTTTTGTTTGAACATGGCGTGGTGGGCGTCTTTGGTCCGGGCACGGTTATTTCCAAAGCCGCCGGTGATATTTTGGAAGTAATGATCAAAGCCCGTAGCAATCAATAAATGCATAGACAGCAAACACAGTCACTGGTTTTTTTACGGATAAAAAAGACCATCTACGCGTGTTTATCGCTGCTTCTAATTGGATTTTTACTGAGCTCTTGCCGGTCGGTTCGTCAGGTACAACCGGGCGATCGCGCCTTGTGGGAAACCACCTTGCTCATCAACGGCAAAAAAAGCAACAACCGCGAAGCATGGGCCGTCATTCGCCAACAACCTGCACCGCGAAAACTCTTTGGATACAAGCCTGTCATAGTAGACACCGCACTGGCCATTCGATCTGCCCAGCAACTGCAGCAGTTTGCCATCAACCAAGGCTACTTCCGCGCCAATGCGCATTATACCTATGAAGAAACCGGCGACAAAAGAGCCGCCATCACTTATCACATCGAAACCGGTCCGCGATTTTTCATCAAAAACATCGACTACGAGATAGATGATGCACAGCTGAATCGGCTTCAAGAACGCACATCAGGAAGAAGGCGCATTTCCACAGGAAACCCCTTTGTGTTATCTGAAATGGAGGCTGAAAGAGAACGATTGACCACCTTATTTCGCAACAACGGCTATTTTGGTTTTCCCCGTGATCGCATTCGCTTTACCATTGACACCCTGAGCGAACCGCTCCAAATTGACTTGAAAATACTCATTCCCAACCCACGTGAACGCGTCGGTGATTCATTGGTGTCAAAACCACCCGTACCAAATATCATTTCACAAATTGTCATCAACCCCGATTATCGCATTCGCAACAAAAAAGCCGATACTGTCAACTTTCTTGGATATAACCTACTTTACGAAAACAAAGACTCCATTTGGATAGCACCCCGCGTGCTTACCGATGTATTAGAGTTCTCCTCCGGTTCAACCTATCGCGAAAACCGCATCAAAAACTCCTACCAGCACATCAATCGACTGCGGATGTTCAGCAGCACCGAAATCAACTTTCGTGCAGACGAAAGCGATACCACCGGAAGAAACATCGTGGCCAACATCTCCCTAATTCCTTTACCCAGAAGGAGTTTCACCGCCGAAGTAGAAGCGCTGACTACCGCGGCACAATTGGGAACCAACGCCAATATAGGCTGGATCAATCGCAATGCCTTTGGCGGCGGAGAAAACCTCAGCGTTAGACTGCGCGGGGGTATCGAGTCACAAGCCATTGGTGAGTTGGCTACCGACCAATTCTTCAACACCTTTGAGCTCAGCGCAGAAGCCTCATTGCTCTTTCCCCGGTTTTTGCTGCCATTTAACACCATAGGCATTATCCCTAAGCGCATGCAACCCCGAACGCGCATGCTGCTTTCAGCCGGTCGACAAAGCCGTGTGGAATTTGACCGTATCCTTTACCGTGGAACACTGGGATATATTTGGCAACAAGACTTGGAGCAAACCCACATGATCGACCTTTTTGATGTCAATGTTGTGCAAATCAGTCAGCTACGAGATGAGTTTTTACAAAACCTCAACTTTCTATTTGGCTTTAGAAATACCTTTATCAGTTCTACGCGATATACCTACACCTACAACAACCAACTTACCAGCAATAAGCCACTAAAGTTCTTTTTTCGCGGCATGGTAGAAGTGGCCGGCAATACCTTGTCTGCCATGGATGCTGTAAGTGGATTTCCCACCGATAGTTTGGGTGCCGGTGAAGTCTTAGGCATCAATTACGCCCAATACATCAAGGCCGAAATTGATTACCGTCAGTTTTGGAGATTAACACCCAAATCTACACTTGTATGGCGGGCATTTTTTGGATATACCCGCGCCTACGGAAACAGCATTGACCCGGTATTTGGATATCAGCCGCCCTTTGAAAAGCGCTACTTTGCCGGTGGTAATAACGACATCCGGGCGTTTTTGCCCTACCGACTTGGGCCGGGTAACAACCAAGGTGCCGACACCTTATTCAACACTGCGCCCATTAAATTGATGACCAATTTGGAATATCGCTTTCCCGTGTATCAAAAGTTCAAAGGCGCGGTATTTTTAGACGCCGGTAATATTTACTACGAAAACCTCCGCTTGCCCGATGGCAGTCGCGTAGCCGATGAAAACCCGGAGTATGTATTGCGTTGGGAAACCCTACTGGAGAGTCTTGCACTCGGTTCCGGTGTTGGTATTCGCTACGACTTCGGATTTTTTGTGGTACGACTCGACGCGGCCTACCCCTTGTACAACCCCAACGAACCTGTGGGCAACCGCTTCATCACCGACGATTTGCGCTTCAGTAGAATTGCCTGGAATGTGGCATTGGGGTATCCGTTTTAATTTATCGCTCTTTAGGATTTAAAACAAAAATAATTAATCTCTCTCCAAGCCTTTATTTAACTTACTTTACAACACTTTATTGGTCTTTTTAAACTCATATCTATTGATTTTCATATGTTAAATTTTTGTTTTATAAAATATTTGTTTATATGTTTGACGAGATTTTACTAATTTTTAATACTTTTCAATTATGAAAACCACTAATTTTCAACGGCCAAACGGCCAAACGGCCAAACGGCCAAACGGCCAAATGAGAAAAAGCAAGCCCTTTATCATAAACATTTTTATGTTAATGTTACTTACCTCATTTCTGCCAAAGTTATTTGCACAAAGTAACATTGAAACCGCCTATGTTGAAGTATTGCCTTATGAACTATTTGGAAACGGAGATGATTATGAGTTTAATACGCAAAGCTCACTTCAAGACAACTATTTGTTTAGGTGGCCGCTTCCATTTGTCCCTGGAGACGTAAATATTAAAGTCAGGATTCACTATATTAATGCTGCTGGCAACACTGTGCCTACCCAAATTATATCTTCAGCCAAACAGAATGCAGTTGATATTTTTGCTGAAAGAAATATTAATATCACTTTTCAATCAGAACGTATCCACCAAGCACAGGATTGGGAACCAATCAATGGAACACAATTTCCGATTGGAATTCTACATGATGATTTTTTTAATAACAACCCGCCTATTACGCCATTTGAAAGCGATGAAATTCATATTGCTATTTTTGATAAGGATTACATACTTCATCCTGCAAACAATAAAATGCCTTATATTATGGCGGGTCAAAATAATCCAAACCACCAATACCCAAGAGTAAATGTTTTTTGGGAAAGAATTCCTACTAGAAAGATTTCAATAGCATACCCAAATATTTTAATTACTGGAGGGCAAAGTTTTGACTATTTTGGGCCATTTGATGAAGAAAAAATCATTAACGCCTCAATAACTGGTGGGCTTGGCTCTTCTTTGGGATTAATTCCATTAAACCTTTCAGCCCCAATTGGTGCTAATAATTTAAGTACTTTCATCCAAAGTGAAACTAATATAAACTGTAACATTGCTGGTGACTTTTTATGTGACACAAAACCATATAATGGTTTTACAAACAATCACTTCGACCCTAATAGTTGCTCGTTTTTTCCGTCAAGCACTAATTTGGTTGCTCCTTCAACTAACATAATGGCATATCATGCAGCAGAATATGGATGCATAGACCACCTAACTGAAGAACAAGCTAGAAAAATTAGATACGTGTTATCTAATGATTCCGAATTACACGGTTGCTTAACACAAAACTCCACTCTACTTTTTGATAATTTTGAAATCACCCCAATAAGGACAGTAATTACTCAAAATACAACCTGGACAAAACCAGCCGCTCTTCATATCCTTGAAGTTGAGGAGGGTGCTGTTTTTACGACCGAATCAAGTATTGATTTTGCACCAGGATATATGTCCACAGTAAATCCGCTATTTGACTATGATATTTATAGATGGGCTGACTATTCTAATGGCTACAATCAAGAAATAAATTTTGACCACGAAACAAAAGACGATGTGCATACTGCATGGTGTCGTGTGGCTCCTGCATCCAGATTAAACGTTTATGGAGGCTCTCTTAACAGTTACTATTCCCACTGGCCTTGGCAAGGCATCACTGCAGAAGGCAATAGATCACAGCCTCAAACACAAGCACACCAAGCCGTTGTACATCTCGACAACGCAACCATTAGAATGGCACATGAAGCCATTATGCCCAATGCCCATGTCACTTTTGGAGTGTATCAAGATCCTTTTCAAAGGATAAGCTCTACCACTGGCTCATATGTCCTTGCTTTTGACACAGACTTTATCAATTGCCGACGTGTTATTGGATTTAGAAAATATGCCAATATGCGCAATATTGGTGGCACCCCAAGAGAGCTAAATAATTTGTCGCATTTTACAAGGTGTAATATTATTCACAACGATGATTATCGATTTAAAAGTATTCCTTTAGGCATCACCATGCACATGGTAAAAGGTGTTAATATTTTAGGTTGTAAGTTTGAAAATACAATTTCTAATGATGTTTTTTATCCTCTAAGCAACA
>JAIUMB010000022.1 GCA_022565745.1 Cryomorphaceae bacterium
CGTATTGAAGGACGAACCAATCACCAAAACCCCGCCGTGGATAGCTTAACCGATAATTTTTCTTGGCATCTGGGCTTTTCAGAAAATGCCATTGAAAATATAACTTTGCCATTGCCCGCTCACGACAACTGGACACTGACATTTGATATCAAGCATTTATTTTCTAAAGTTCGCGTACCCGAAGAGATGTTTACCATGAACGTTAGGCGTGCTCAAATAGACAACAACATTGCCAGCATCATGAGCGAATCATTTGAGATCAAATGATTCTCTGAGTGCATTTAACTCACTCATCAAAACACTTAAATCTTGCTTCATTAACGCCACAAATGATTCTACTTGATCCAACAAGTTTGATCTGTTAGAAAGCTGCTCCGCGGCATATTTTCCGCCTTCACCGAAATACAAATCAATTTTTTCTTCATCGGCCTCCACATCAAAGCGATTGAAACGCTTCCAACGATGAACCAACTCCTCTCTCAGTGTCAATCCATCTCTGCTGATTGAGCTTCCTCCATTTAAATAAAACCATACGGATGGTGGAAACAACGAGGACGTTTTTTCACCTTTCCATATTTCTGCCAAATGGTTGCGTGGATGATAAAACAAAACATTGGTCTTTTGGAAAAAGATGAATCCCGCCAAAACAACCTCCGATAAAGCCGTAGTGATACCTATCCATTCGGCAGCCAGTTCGTTGCCCGCACTTAAAAATGCCACAGCCGACAAAGCACCAACAGCGCCAATGGATATGGCCGCAACGGTTAACCTAGTCTCTCTAGAGGATTGCCTATTCAATAAGTATCCTGCTATTTGCTCAGAGCGCTCTTCCTCACAGTCGATTTCAGCAGCCGTAGCCGATACTTCTAGTGATGCTTGCTGAAGCTTCCATTGAATGGCTTCCATCTGCATCAACTGCTCCAAACGACTCTCTTGATCCTTCAGGCTGTCTTGCAAGCTTAGCACATAAGCTTCCACCACCTCTTCCACTTGAATGGCGCGCATGATCCTCAAACTTTCCTCAGAAAAAATATCGGCCAATACTGGAGAAACCTGTTTTACGTTAAAGGGCTGCGGCAAATCTGATTTATCGTATTGGTAATCTGGCAACTGCTGACAAACGCTGCGTTCCAATGTCGCATAAACACCCTTTAATTCTGTTGTTTTACACGACGATATCAATATTGATACACCGATTATGTAAAACAAATTCTTTAATACCTTAAATGCATTCATTGACTAGATCGCTTATACATTTTTTTAAATATATGGTCGTATGGCACCTTAAAATACTGCTTTGGTTGAGTGATGTATATGCCTTTGGGTCCCGAAAAAATATAAGCCAAAATGCAGGCTATTAAAATATAAATCCCTCCGGTAAAACCGAACAACTCCAACCCCATTACTGTACATGCAATGGGCGTATTGGTTGCTCCGGCAAATACCGCCACAAAACCCATCCCTACCATTAATGCCAACGGCAAAGGCACCACATACGCCAATGCATTGCCCAAGGTGGCTCCAACAAAAAACAAAGGCGTTACTTCCCCACCTTTAAACCCTGCACCCAATGTAAAGGCCGTAAATAGTGTTTTTACCAAAAAGTCATAAATGGGTAGTTTGCTTTGAAAGGCTTCCTCTATTACCGGAATACCCAGACCGATATACTTTGTAGTTCCTATTGAAAACACCACCACCGCTAAAACCACTCCGCCTATCACTGGTCTTAGTGGTGAATACCTAATGTAGTTGCCAAACAAACTCCCAAAAAGGTGATTGGATTGAGAAAAGGTAAATGCGCCAAATCCAAAAATCACACCTGCCAAAGCGGCCCAAAATATATTTTGCGCGGTCAATACAGGAGCACTTACAATGTACATATCATACATGGTATGGTGTACTTGTAAAGCCATACAGGTCCAGTCGCCAACAAAAGCAGAAATCACTATGGGAACCAGCCGTTTCCACTTAAAACTATCCAGTCGAAGCACCTCAAAAGCAAATATGATTGCTGCCCAAGGCGTGCCAAATACGGAAGCAAAACCGGCAGAGGTCCCCATCATCAAAAGCAACTTCCGGTCAATGTTGGACATTTTCATCCACCTGGTAAAACGGTCGGCTATTGCCGCACCCATTTGAATGGCCGTGCCTTCACGGCCAGCACTTCCGCCAAATAAATGCGTTATAACGGTTCCCAACAGAACCATAGGCGCCATTCTAAAGGGAATGACCTTTTTAGGCTCTTGATATTCTTCTATGATTTGGTTATTGCCTCGTACTACTGATTTTCCGTATTTGTAATACCCCCATCCTATAAGTAAACCTGCCAAGGGTAAAAACAAAATAATCCATACATTGTCTTCTCTATAATCGGTGGCCCAATGGAGCGCATGAAGAAATATTGCTGAAGCCGCTCCTCCGCCAATCCCAACCAATACCGAGACAAACAGCCAACGGGCCAATAATTTCATAAAGTTGATTTTCGACAAAAGTAACTGTTGATATATTTAAGTGCAAATTCAATGTCGTACCTTTGTATCATGCAAAAGATAATGAATGTTACCATTCTTACACTTCTCTTTTTTACGCTAACCACTCAGTGCAAATATAAAGAGCAGCAAGATCGCTATCCTGTTCCACACCACGGCTTTGCCGATCTGCCTATTCCCGACGACAATCCCATGAAACCGGAAGTCATCGCTTTGGGACGCAAGCTTTTTTTTGATCCCATTTTATCGCGTGATGGTAGTATTTCTTGTGGAAGTTGCCATTTTCCCGAAAAAGCCTTTACCGATGGTCGCTCTGTGAGTATTGGTGTAAAAGGTCGAAAAGGCACCCGTAATGCACCTACGCTCTACAACGTGGCCTATCACCCCTATTTTTTTCTCGAAGGTGGTAATCCAGTATTGGAAACGCAAATGCTTGGCCCTCTTGAAACACCGGAGGAGATGGACTTTAACATGGTAGAGTTATCGGAGCGACTGCAAAATCACACCGAGTACCCGGAACTCTTTGCCGCAGCATTTCCAGATAGAACGGTAGAACCATATACCATTTCTCGCGCCATTGCCGCCTACGAACGATCCTTATTAAGTGGAAACAGTGACTTTGACAAGTTTTATTACTTTGGTGACAGCTCCGCACTTAGTGATCGTCAACTAAGAGGCTGGCAAATTTTTAAAACCACCTGTACGTCATGCCATAGCGGTTTCACTCTTAGTCATTTTAAATTTGAAAACATTGGGCTTTACGAGCATTACGAAGATTACGGTAGAATGAGGGTTACCCGCGATACCGCCGATTGGGGAAAAGTTAAAACACCAACCCTAAGAAATATTGCACTCACGGCTCCTTACATGCACGATGGCAGCATGCATTCATTGAGAGAAGTCATTGAACACTACAATAAAGGCGGCAAAGACCACCCCAACAAAAGTCCGCTGATCCAACCTCTTAACCTAAACGAAGAAGACAAAGAGGCGTTGGAAGCGTTTATGCATGCGCTGACCGATATAACCATTAACTAGAAGAGAGAGACGTAACATGCTTGGTCTTTTCGGGCATTAAATATCAATAGCATGTCATTTTTCTAATTCAAAAAAAAATGTTATACTTTTGTATCTTCGAATACACTTGACAAAAAGCATTACAACATGAAGAAAGATTACCCCAAAAAAATAGCATTGGTTGGATATATGGGTGCTGGTAAAACCCACCTAGGACGAGCATTAGCAGTAGAATTAAAACTTCCCTTTTTTGATTTAGACTGTGTTATTGGTCAAATATGTGGCTGTAATCAATCGGACCTCATGCGAAGAAAAGGCGAATTAGCCTTTAGAGAAGCCGAAAATAAAGCTCTGAAGATGGTGCTTGGAAAAGATAGATTTGTCTTAGCCTGCGGTGGCGGGACGCCTGCTTATTACGACAATATGGAACAACTAACGAAAAACGCACATGTCGTCTATCTGGACTGCAACATACCCACGCTGGTGAATCGACTTCTTCCAGAAAAATGTATGCGCCCTCTCATCGAAAAAGTTGCCGACGAAGAGTTGGAGGAATTTATTGCCAAACATCTATTCGAGCGCCGTCCCTATTACGAAAAAGCACATATTAAAGTAGAAGCCAACGACGACATTTCTGTTGACCACCTGTTGCCGCAAATCGCATAATCAGCCATCGTGATTAAGGTTTAATGCATGATAGCGACATTCCTGATGGATAATTCCCCTCCCTACTTTTTAATAACACGAATGTATAAAGCCTCGTAATGAGGTGCGACATTGACTATATCAAACAATAGCGATCTCTTCTTCGCCGCCACCCGTAGGGTTTCTTCTAGTGCGGGACTAGAAAAAATATCTAAAATATGAGATACCATGCCATCAATATCCCCTACATCAGTGGTATATCCCGTTACGCCATGAATATTCACTTCTGGCAATCCCCCGGTGTTGCTGCTTATTACAGGTACCCCGCAGGCCATGGCTTCTAGTGCAGACAAGCCAAAACTTTCTTTCTCAGAAGGAAGCATAAACACATCTGTACATCGTAAAATTCGATCAATATCAAGGACTTTTCCGGTAAAAATCACATCGTCGTAAACATTTAGCTCACCGGCCAGCAAGCGAGCGTGTTCCTTTTCCGGACCATCTCCCACCAGCAGCAGGCGTGCTTTCACGTGTTTTCTTACCTCTGCAAATACACGAACGATATCTCTTAGCCGCTTTACCGGTCTGAAGTTGCTTATATGGGTAATAATGCGCTCCCCTTCTGGTGCAAATTGACGCCTCAAACACTCCTTTGGTGTTTCGTAAAGTCGTTTATCTATAAAATTGGGGATGACTTCAATTTCCTTCTTGATATCAAAAAAAGATTTCGTGTCACTTTTTAAGCTTTCCGAGACACTGGTAACAATATCTGATGAATTAATACTAAAGTTAACCGCATCGCGGTAAATGGGATTTTTACCCACCAAGGTTATATCCGTGCCGTGAAGTGTAGTGATTACCGGGATATCGATGCCTTCTTCAGCGAGAATCTTTTTGGCCATAAACGCAGCATAGGCGTGAGGTATGGCATAGTGAACATGAAGCACGTCAAGTTTCCACTTTCTGATGACCTGTACCATTTTAGAACTAAGTGCCAGTTCATACGGTTGATAATGAAACAGCGGATAATCATGCATACTCACCTCATGGTAGAACGTATTAGGCTGAACGGTATTCAGCCTCACCGGTTGATCGTAAGTAATAAAATGAGCGTTGTGGCCTTTGCTGGCAAAGTACTTTCCTAATTCAGTAGCGATTACACCTGATCCACCAAAAGTGGGGTAACATACAATTCCAATATTCATGTGTTATTTTTTATGGTCTACAAAAATACCTTTGCGCATTAAAGTAGTATCAACGAAATTTGTAAAAAAAATGGCTGACTTTATTCGACTTTATCCCGAGAACCCTAACGAACGTCATGTTCAGCAGATTATTGACGTTTTACGCCAAGGAGGAGTCATCATTTACCCTACCGATACGGTGTATTCCATAGGATGTGATTTAACCAATGCCAAGGCCGTGGAAAAGGTGGCTCGACTAAAAGGCATTAAGGCAGAAAAAGCCGACTTCTCTATCATCTTCAACGATTTATCAATGCTATCAACCTATACCAAGTCGGTTGACACACCAACGTTTAAAATCTTAAAAAAGGCCTTGCCCGGCCCATATACCTTTATTCTTAACGCCAGCAGCGCGATTCCCAAGCTCTTTAAAAACAAAAAGAAAACCATTGGTATCAGAATTCCAGACAACAGTATTCCCCGGATAATTGTAGAGAAATTGGGTAATCCTATTATTGCTACGTCTGTTCACGACGATGATGACGTGATAGAATACACCACCGATCCCGAACTTATTCTGGAAAAATTTGACGATTTGGTTGACTTAGTAATAGATGGCGGATACGGCGACAATTTTGCTTCAACGGTAATCGATTTTACGGGAGACACACCCGAAGTTATTCGCGAAGGCAAAGGTGATCTGGATCTTATTTTTTAGCTTTTCTAAAATAATCAACAATAAATCATGGAAAAACGCATCATCAAAACCAAACAGGCACCTGCACCTATTGGCCCCTATAATCAGGCCGTGGTGTCTAATGGCTTGGTTTATTGTAGTGGCCAAGTTGCCATCGACCCTTCGAATGGACATTTCATCAACGAGAATGTAGAAGTGGAAACAATGCAAGTTCTTAAAAACTTAAAAGCGGTGCTTAACGAAGCTGGAAGCGATTTTAGCAAGGTATTGAAGTGCTGCATTTTTTTAACCAACATGGACGACTTTACGGTGGTCAATGAGGTTTACAAAAAGGCATTTGGTGAGGAGCATGCACCAGCAAGAGAAACGGTTGAAGTGAGCAGACTACCCGCCAACGCCAGGGTAGAAATTTCGTGTATTGCCGGGATATAAGACCGTTCATTTGCAGGCTGCGTAAAAACCCGTTTTAACTTCAGTGTACACTAATTTCCGCTGAAGCGTTAATCCAATAATAATGGACTTTACTTATAGTTCCCGCATGTTTTTGTCTCATTTCTGAGTAAAAAGAAAAAAAACCATCACTCCATTATAAAACAAAAAGCCGAGCGTTTGCTCGGCCTTTTTAAATATCAGCGAATAATCTAAAATGGATTAATAACCCGTTTTCAAGATCATTCCAGGAATTAAGTCCCCATCAGAAATACCATCATTGAGCTCACGCAGTTCTTTCGGTTTCATATCCAATTCTTTGGCAATTTTAGAGAGCTTGTCGCCCATTTGCACACGGTACCTGGTACGCTCCCACTCAGAATAATCGGCTTCAGGAACAACTTTTAACTCCAAGCCTTCAAATGGTCTAACACCACGAAGACCGCCGTTGAGTTCTCTAAGCTCTCTGATGTTTAAATCGTATTGAGAAGCAATGGCACCTAAGCTTTCTCTACCTTCTACTGTATGTATAATGGGTTTCAGCTCGATAACCTTTTCCTCTCCTTTTGCATCCTTAACAACTTTTACTGGAACATAATCGTCGCGAAGCACTTTAAAGTCGGTACGGCGGTTAATCTGGTTAGCCACTTCTTGAATGGTTGCCGATTGTCTGCGTATAAACTGTTCCGTAAGAACGGTTCCGGCTTTGAAGTGCTCGCTTCCGTAACCGTCATAACCTTCTGGCACCTTAAACGGCTCATCTTCACCCATACCACGGGCCACCAATCGAGCAGAATCTATTCCTTGTTCAATTAAGTAGTCGACACAACTTTGTGCACGTTTCTGAGAAAGTACTTGGTTGCGTTCACGGGTGTCGCGGTAGTCGGTATGTGAACGAAGTTCAATCACAATTTTTGGGTTGTTATTGAGAATCGTGATCACAGAGTCCAATGCTTCTTTAGATTCAGGACGCAAATCCCACTTCGCCAAATCAAAGAACACATTGGGAAGTACAATAGGCTCTTCAATAGGCTCTATTTCCTTATCTATTTTTATGACATGTAAATAATGCTTTTCATCGGGCACAAAGGCAAAGGCATCAAAAGGAATCTCTCTGGTTGTGGTCTCCGCAGAGCCCGATAAAAACTTACTTTTTTCAAATGTAAGGGTATAATTGGTGTTTTCGTCGACTTGATCAATGGAAAACTTGTAGTATCCCGACTTATCAGTCACCACGTTAAATGACTGTCCACCTCCGTCTAATCGCACTGATCCGGTATTAATTGGGCGCTTGTCCTTTTTGCTCACCAATCTTCCTTCAATCTCAAACACCAATGGCGCCAATTCTACTTCGTAAATGTCGTTACCGCCACGACCACCATCTCTATCGGACGTTAGAAAGCCTTTTTCTGCCTCATCACCATCAAACACAATGGCAAAGTCATTAAAGTGAGTATTGATGGGGTACTTTAAGTTTTCCGCTTCCCCTTCTGGCATGCCATCTTCCCCTAACTTTATTCTAAAGATATCGAGACCTCCCATACCGGGCAGTCCGTCTGAAGCGAAATACAAGTAACCATCCAAATGAACAAAGGGATAAAGTTCTTTGCCGTGGGTATTAACCGACGGACCTAAGTTCTTGGGTTCTGTCCACCCACGTTGACGACGATCATAGCGCGTCATATAAATGTCTCTATCGCCGTATCCACCCTCTAAGTCGGTAGCGAAATAAAGTGTTTCGTCGTCAGGCGCCAGTGTTGGGTGCCCTACAGAAGTAACAGAGTCTGGAACCAGCACAATGATCTCTGGCTCACCCCAACCTTGACCGCGCTTATCGGCTTTGTATATGGCACATCCCAATTGATTGTTGCGTTCTTTTACACAACGTGTAAAGTACATGGTTCTTCTTCTACTATCAAAACACAACGGTCCTTCGTGATAGCGCGTGTTGATGTTTTCACCCTCAATGGGCACGGGCAAAGACCAGCTCATATCATCATCAGCCTCGGCACCACGTCTTCCTCTGGTCTTTTTTCTTTCCGCCTTGGAAACAAAAATATCGGTAAAACCGCCTCCAGTCCATCCGTCTTTGAGATTACCGGATGCCTCTTCGCGGTCAGAAACAAAATAAAGCTCATCATTCATGGTAGGTTTTCCGCCGTAGGTAACAGCAAAGTCATTGTACTTTGAGTTTAAGTCTTTCTTGTTTTCCACCAAGTATCTGGATGGGTTTTCTTTCCACTCCTTTGCTTTCTTGACTGCATCAATGGCAACTTTACCCCTCTCATCGTCAGGACGCAAATCCACATACTTTTGAAATTCTATGATGGCGTCTTCATATTCGCCCAAGATCTTTAACATTTGACCGTGACGATAATACACGATAGGGTCACCATAGTCTAATTTGATGGCCCTAGAATAAAAGTTAGCCGCCGATTTTGCATCCTGCATCATGCGATAACACTCGGCTTGACGAAAGGTGATTTCTACTTTTTCCTTTTTACTTCTGGTTCTGTTAAAAGCTTTTTTATACAACTGCACGGCTGTGTAGTACTCATTGTACTTAAATGCTTCATTGGCTCGAGCCATTTCTTTAGACACAGACTCTTCTCCGTCTAAATCATCGAGATAGGACTGAGCATAAACAGCTGTAGTACCAACAAAAAGAAAAACCCACGAAAAGAAAAGCAAGATGGATTGGCGTTGAATGGTCATAGAAGCTAACTAGTTTTGTTTACGTGTTTGAGTTATTACAATCGTAACCACAATTATAACATCGCGAAACACTTAATTTTTGTAGATTTAATTCAATGCAATTTTTTTGATTAAAAACGATTGTAAAAATAGGCATACTTTGCGTCTCCACAATATTTATTGAAAAAAAAACAGCAAAAAATTCATTTTTTTTCTGTCCAAGAATTAGACCACATTGTTATTTGCCCCTCTTTTAATTGTTTACTCAACACCATTAATGCATGAAGAAAAAAACTGTAACAAATTGACTTTAAAACATTTTAACTCCATTAAAATCACCCGAAGGCAATCATCAACGTGGGTCTATTTTATCATTCAATGACCTTTATGACTTAAAAAATATTTTTTGTCGCACCTTTGCCCTAGGATATGTTCAGCAAATTCACATACGTGTATTTTACAAAGGTCATGTCACACCATCTAATCAATATGAATAAATGCAGATGAGGCGTTTTCACTTGCACACATTATTACCACCAATTGTCGCTTTTGCCATTCACCTCCTCGGCTTGTCTAGTCAATATGCGCCCGTATTTACGGCACTTGGCTTACTGGTTTGGATGTTGTACTGGTGGATTCAGGGCACGGTATCAATTGGAGTTACGGCTTTGATTCCTATTTTATACCTACCACTAACCGGGCTTGTTGACATTGATATTGTTACCAGTAAATATGCAAATCCCATAATCTTTCTCTTTCTTGGTGGTTTTATTTTGGCCATTGCATTAGAAAAATATGGCATTCACACACTAATGGCAAAGCGAATCGTGAAAGCCATGGGGTTTAGCGCAAGACAACGCATTCGTGCCGTGCTTTTAAGCTCTGCTCTTCTCAGTATGTGGATCAGCAATACCGCAACGGCTCTTATAATGCTACCCATTGCGGTTTCATTTTCAGAGATAGCCGAACCCATACTCAGCAAAAAAGCCAACTTTCACCATCGTTTATTTTTAGCCATTGCAGTAGGAGCAAACATAGGTGGCATAGCTACCTTGGTAGGTACGCCGCCAAATCTATTCTTCTCGGCCTTTCTCAAAAGCAGTTTAAACATTGATGTCAATTTCTTTGAGTGGATGCTATTTGGAGTACCAACTGGAGCCATCCTATTGTTTATTGCCGATATATTACTTAAAAAAGGCATAGAGAAAAACAAGATGATTCCTGAATCCATAGACGCTGGCAAAATCAATATCGACCAAAAACGCATAATTTTGGTGTTTTCTTTGGTCGCGTTTTTTTGGATCAGCAAACCACTTTGGGGCTCGCCTATTGCCCAATTACACGACGCTGTTATCGCATTTGCAGGTGTGATTTTACTGCAATTAATCCCAAGAAACAACACCCGTGAACCTCTATTATTGTGGCGAGACATTCAACAACTGCCTTGGGATATTGTGCTCTTATTTGGGGGCGGACTTAGTCTTGCCCTTGCTTTACAAACCGGTGGTGTTTTCACCTACCTTGAATCCTTCGTCACTACACTTGGTAATACACCAATCATTATATCTATTCTTATCTTTTGCATCATTGGAATTTTTCTAACTGAAATCATCTCAAATATCGCCATGGTTGCCGTGTTGCTACCTTTAATACTCGAATTGAGCAACAAGTATCAGTTGCCCTTCTTCTACATAGCTCTTCCATTGGTCTTAGGTGCATCTTGTGCCTTTATGCTGCCCATTGCTACTCCACCAAATGCAATTGTTTTTGGCTCAAAGAGAATTACTGTCAAAGAAATGATGCATTTTGGTTTAAGAATGAATGTGATATCGGTGTTTGTCATCACATTCATTGTGTACATTCTTTTTACGTGGAAGGCTTAACATACGCGCATTCAATTGACTTGATGTATCTTTGCATACTTATCAAAAATGAAAAGACACTTGTAAAGTCTTTATTCAATGATACATCCATGAGAACGAACCACCAGAAGTGATTAATTTGGATGCGCTTTTAGTACGTCAAAAAAAACAACGACGAAAACCTCATGAATACTTTTGAAAATAGCATAAAATGAATAATTACAAATTAATGAAGCCCATAAAAACCTTTCTTGTCTTAGTGTTTATGGCATCAACCCTCGTGGCATGTCGGGATTACCGAGAAGTTAACTTTTGGGTCATCAATGAAACTGCAGAAGATTTAACCGTCCGCTACAGAGTAAGGGTATGCTTGGGGTTAAACTCAAATTGCTTTCCACAAAATCTCTCTCAAAATGTGAGCGCAGGTGATTCTATAATGCTTCAAATTCAAGACCAAATAACCACCGATTACGATATTGAAGAGTCGTTTTTCGGTTTTGAACTGGAACAAAACGAAAAGATTTCCACCGTTGACATTTGGAAAGGCAAACTGGTTGAAAAAATAATTTTTGAAGAACATATTGAGTTTTACTTACGCGTTGACGACACTTTTTTTTAATGTTTCGATGGTACATTGATACCCTAAGCAACAACGCTCCTTTTTATTTCTCTAAGCCCTGGACTGGGAAAATGATCAAATACTTATGTCAGCTGTAAAAAAAGATATTCGGAGTCTTAGTCCGGATCATTTAAAACAATATTTACTCGATCTTGGTGAGCCCGCTTTCCGTGTACGCCAAATCGAGGAATGGGTGTGGCGAAGGTCGTGCAAGGATTTTTCAGAAATGAGCAATATTCCCAAAGACCTAAGAGAAAAGTTAGAAGACGCATTCAGCATTCATCAAATCATAGTAGATGATTTACAAAGAAGCACAGATGGCACCATCAAAAATGGGGTCAAACTCCATGATGGCAGAGTGGTTGAAAGTGTACTTATCCCAACAGATAAGAGAATTACCGCTTGTATTTCATCGCAAGTGGGCTGCAGCTTAGACTGCCATTTTTGCGCAACGGCCAACCTTCCTCGCATGCGCAACCTCAATGCCGAAGAAATTTATGATCAAGTGGTAACCATAAAACAGCAAGCTGAACATTATTTTCAAAGACCGCTAACCAATATTGTATATATGGGCATGGGTGAACCTTTACTCAACTATGCCAACGTGCTCAAATCCATCGACAAAATCACCGCTGATGAAGGCTTAAATATGGCCGCTAGGCGAATCACTGTATCCACTGTTGGTATTGCCAAAATGATGAAGAAGTTTGCCGACGACAATCCGCGTTGCAACCTGGCGTTGTCTTTACATTCAGCTAGAAATGAAGTTCGTGAAACCATCATGCCCATAACCAAGAGCAACCCCATTGAACTGCTCAGAGAAGCACTTCTTTATTGGTACCAAAAAACAGAAAAGAAGGTCACTTTTGAATATGTCATTTGGAAAGGCATCAATGATGCACCTGAAGACATCAAAGCGCTGGTAAAGCTCTGTCAACAAGTACCATCTAAGGTAAACATCATAGAGTACAACCCTATTGGCGATGAACGATTTAAAATGGCTGATAAAGCAGTGATTGACAATTACATCAACGCCTTAGGTGAAATTGGCGTGGTGGCCAAAGTAAGACAAAGCCGTGGGCAAGACATCGACGCCGCTTGTGGACAACTTGCCAATAAAAATGCCGCATCCTAATGCGGTCTGCATTTATTTCATTTACTTTGCACTCAAATGATAGCATATGTTAGCCAGTGAATTGATAGACGCCTCCATCTTGCCCTTACTCCCCGATCAGCAGTGCTCGGAAGCCTTGGCCTCGCTTCAAGATCAAGCATTGCGACACGGAGTGGTTCTCGACAATGACAAAGTGTTGGCTGTTGTTTCTGAAGACTGGTTACTGGAACACAACCCCGACGCGGTGTTGTCTGACGTTATATCCAGCTTACCACCTCCCCCCTTACTGTCTGTTAATCAATCTGAACTTGAGGCTTTAAAATTGATGAGTGAACATCAATTCGACGTTTTACCCCTGGTGGATGAAAACGATATTTGTGTAGGGGTGGCTAGTTTGAGAAATACATTTCACCATATTGGAAAAAAAATTGCCCCTCCCATGCCAGGAGGTATTTTGGTTATAGAAGTGCACCCCTTAAATTATCAGCTCAGTGAAATTGCACAAATAGTCGAGTCTGGTGACGCACTCATCCACGCTCTGTATGTAGAGAGCATCAATCAGGGCAAGAGTCTGTTGGTTACTATTTTCACCAACAAAGAGGATTTAGACGGTGTGGTGCAAACATTTAGTCGATACAATTACAACGTGTTGGGCACCTTCTATCAAAGCGTCGATCGCATTCGATTAAAAGAGCGTTTTGATAGTCTGATGCGCTATTTGAATACCTAAGATCCATTGATAAACAATCCCCCTGCAATGAAGATCATCGCCATATTTGGGCAACGTGTAGATAGAGATGCGCGTTCATATGTTGAGGTATTCCTTGAAGAATTGGAACGACATCAAATAACGTGTCACTTTTTCGATACCTTTATTCGTGAAAACATAGGGCAAATGGAACTGCCTCGTGAGCGAAATACTTGGTCTACCCATGAAGAGCTAATATCCATCATGCCCGATGCGCTTATAACTCTTGGTGGCGACGGAACCATTTTAAGGGCAGTCACCTTTGTTAGAGATTCAGGTATTCCTATTTTAGGCATCAACACAGGCAGACTAGGCTTTTTGGCCAATGTGGCGCGACACGAAAGCAAATTGGCCGTGAACGATTTGGTCAATGGCAATTTTACCATAGAACATCGTCGATTGATTGATATAAGTGTTGACAACAATTGCTGTCCCCCACTCCCATTTGCCCTGAATGAAGTTACTGTTGCTAGAAAAGACAGCACATCAATGGTAACCGTACATACATGGATCAACAATGAATTTCTCTCAAGTTATTGGGCCGATGGAATCATTATCGCTACTCCAACGGGCTCAACGGGATATTCACTTAGCTGTGGAGGCCCCATCATAATGCCCGGATCTGAGACCTTTGTCATCACACCGGTATCGCCACACAATTTAAATGTACGTCCATTCGTTATACCAAATCATAGCGAAATTAAACTCAAAATTGAAGCCAGAGAGCCCATGTTTTTGGTCTCACTTGACTCCCGAATTCACAGCATGCCCATCGAAACGGAATTACACATCAAAAAAGCATCATTTACCGTGCAAATCATTCAAACAGCGCAACAACGTTTTACCAAAACACTAAGAGAGAAACTCTATTGGGGAAAAGACATCCGCAATTAAACATTGACGGTCTGTAACGCCATTATAAGCTTTTTAAAAAACAGTCCGGTTCTACTATGAATAGCCTCATAAAACACATAAAACACGTTGGTATCGTATTGCTGGTTTCACTCAGCACTGCGAATGGACAGTTGATGGAATTCGGAGTAACCGGTGGAGGCACTAATTTTATTGGAGATGTAGGCAACAATGGCTTTCACCTGCCTACAAGTTGGTACGGCGGTTTGTTTTACCGGGCCAATTTCAATCCATGGTGGTCCATGCGGATTTCTTATAACCAAGGACATATTTGGGCCAACGATGCGGATTCTCAATGGGGTTGGCGTCAGCAGCGAAACTTGAGTTTTGAATCGGAAATTACCGAAGTGGCCCTTTGGTTTGAATTTAACTTTTATGAGTTTAATGGACGGAAAAGGGGCGATCACTCGCTGTATGTTTTTGGTGGTGTTGGACTGTTTTTTTTCGATCCGGTTACCGAATACGAAGGAGAATTGGTTCGACTTCAACCCTTAGGTACAGAAGGTCAAGGCTCATCATTATCCAATCAAGGCCCATATAGTTTATCCGATTACATCCTGCCTTTTGGTATAGGTTACAAACTGAGCTTAAGTGAGCACTTTACCCTTGGTTTTGAGGTTGGATTTCGTCGTACTGGCACCGATTACCTCGACGATGTTAGTGGCTTTTATGTAGACCCCCTTCTATTGGCAGAAGAAAATGGACCGCTTGCTGCAGCCCTTTCAGACCGTAGCGGAGACCCTCGTTCTAGAAATGGACAACTAAGAGGAAACCCCAATCGCGATGATTGGTATATTTTTTCAGGAATAACCCTAAGTTTTAAACTATATTCGGCGCGTGAAAAGTGCAAGCGCTTCTAAGACAAAACCAAAATTCAATGAGCGGGTTATCAGACCATAACATAAAATCACTTCCTCAGCACCTCGCCATTATCATGGACGGGAACGGTCGCTGGGCGAAGAAAAAAGGTTTTATTCGAGCCATTGGACATAAAAATGGTGTAGATGCACTCAGAAACATCACAACTGCATCTGCTGAATTAGGAATCAAGTATTTAACGGTTTATGCCTTTTCGACTGAAAACTGGAATAGGCCTCAGTCAGAGGTAAAAGCATTAATGACCTTATTGGTTAGCTCCCTAAAAAAGGAGTTAAAAACACTCATGGAAAACAACATTCGTCTGAGTGCGATTGGTGATACAAGCTTGCTCCCCACAAAATGTCGCCGAGAGCTGTTGGAGGTGATGGAAGTGACCAAAAGAAACCAACGCATGACCCTTTCACTTGCCCTTAGTTACAGCTCTCGTGTAGAAATGGTTCAGTGCATGAAAAAAATTGGTCAAAAACTCATCGAAGGTGATATTAATATTTCGGACATCGATGAAACACTTATTGAGAATAATCTTTTCACTTTTGGCATGCCCGACCCAGACCTATTAATAAGAACTGGAGGCGAACAAAGAGTCAGCAACTACCTGCTCTGGCAAATAGCCTACTGTGAGTTGTACTTCAGCGATAAGCTTTGGCCAGATTTTGAAAAAGACGATTTAATTCAAGCTCTACAAGACTACAATAAACGCGAAAGAAGGTTTGGAAAAACAAGTGAACAACTGCATGAAGAGGAAGCAAATGGATAATCAGTACAGACTAATCTTTGGTTTTTTGGCAATATTGTTTTTGCTTCCTTTTGCCAAGGTAAAAGGCCAAGGTGAACTGGATTTAATTCCTGAAGTTGAGTATGAAATTGGCGGTATAACCGTTTCAGGGACAAATAACATAGATCATAACATCATCATTCTATTATCCGGACTATCCGTTGGAGACCGCATTACCGTACCTTCCGAAAAACTTTCTGATGCCATAAAAAATCTCTGGAAACAAAAATTATTCGACGATATTCAAATAAAAGTTGTCAATCGACAAGGTAGAGTTATTTACTTAGACATCAGTGTTCAAGAACTTCCAAAGCTATCAAAATTCTATTTTACGGGAATCAAAAAAAGTCGCAAAGACGACCTTCGGGAGCAATTAAAGTTATCGCGAGGAAAAGTGGTTACCGAAAACCTCATCATATTGGCTGAAAACAAAACCCGCGAATACTTTATCGAACGCGGTCACCTTAACGCAAAAGTCAAAGTTCGCGTAATCAGAGACACCAACGAAACAAACGCTGTAATCATGGGTATTTCGGTTAATCCTGGTGAAAAGGTAAAAATCGAAGATATTCGCTTTTTTGGCAATGAGAGCGTTTCCAGTAAAAAACTTAGAAAAGCCATGGACGAAACCAAACGTCATCGATGGTGGAATATTTTTAAAACTTCAAAGCTGCTTTCGGATGAGTATGAAGATGATTTGGCATTGGTGATAGATAAATACAATGAATTTGGTTTTCGCGATGCTCGAATTGTGAAAGACACCTTTTACTTCGTCAGTGAAAATCGCATACAAATTGATATAACCGTGGAAGAAGGTCGTAAATATTTCTTTCGCAATATCGAATGGCTGGGAAATACAAAGTATTCAGACGAACTTCTCACCAACGTATTAGGTATTAAAAAAGGTGATCCTTACGATTCAAAGCGGCTTCAAGAACGATTATTTATGGACCCCGGTGGTGCCGACATCAACTCCCTTTACCTCGATAATGGCTATTTGTTTTTCAACCTAAACCCCATTGAAACAGCGGTTGAAGGTGACTCCATCGACTTGGAAATGCGCATCCGCGAAGGACAACAAGCCACCATCAATCGCATAACCATTTCGGGTAATGACCGAACAAATGACCATGTTATCATGCGAGAAATAAGAACCAGACCTGGTGAATTATTTAGACGCTCTGATATTCAAAGAACCATGCGAGAACTCGGTCAACTTGGTTATTTTGAACCATCGGAAATGGACGTAAACCCTCAACCTAATCCGGAAACCGGTACGGTAGATATCGAATATATACTCTCTGAAAAAAGTACCAGTCAGTTGGAACTACAAGGCGGATGGGGCGCCGGATTTATAGTAGGTACTCTGGGCTTGAGCTTTAATAACTTCTCCGCTAGAAGCATTTTTGATAAGCGTGCATGGAAGCCCCTACCTACAGGTGATGGGCAGTCCATTAATATGCGTGCCCAAAGTACAGGTCGATTCTTCCAAAACTACTCCATCTCCTTTACAGAGCCTTGGCTTGGCGGAAAGAAACCCAATGCTTTGACGGTGTCATTGTTCCATTCCGTACAAAACTGGTCGGGGCTGCCGCAAGGAGACCCCAATAGACAAGCTCTAAACATCACTGGTCTCACCGTAGGTCTTGGACGTAGAATACGCTGGCCCGACGACTACTTTACCCTCTATCAAGCCGTTGATATTAAACGTTATCGACTGGAAAACTTTGACTTAGGCATACCTAATTTCCGTGACGGATTTTCCAACAACATCAGTTACTCTGTAAAACTTGGAAGAAACAATACCGATGTTCCCATTTTCCCTACCAGAGGTAGTAGTTTAAACTTAACCCTCAAAATTACCCCCCCATTTTCGCTGATAAGAGGTATAGACCCAAGCGAAATGCAGGGTGCAGAACAATATGAATTTCTAGAATACCACAAGTGGAAATTTGATTGGACATGGTATACTGAACTCTACAAAAACATCGTGCTGAGTACCCATATGGAATTCGGTTATATGGGTCGATTTAACAGAGACCTTGGCATCTCTCCATTTGAGCGTTTCTTTATGGGGGGTGACGGATTGATGAACTTTGTTTTAGACGGTCGAGAAATCATTGCACTCCGCGGATATCAAAACAACAGTATTATTCCTAATCCGGCAAACATCAATTTAGGTGGTACGGTCTATAATAAGTTCACGGCTGAGGTGCGATTTTTAGTGTCACCAAATCCCAACGCACAAATTTGGCCAATTATTTTTGCAGAAGCGGGAAACAACCATTTGGACTTTAGCACCTTCAATCCCTTCAACTTACGCCGATCAGTGGGAACAGGATTGCGAATATTCATGCCTATGTTTGGCTTACTTGGCATAGATGTTGGTTATGGATTTGACCCAATGGTTGGAGGTCTTACGCCAAGCGGATGGCAAACCCACTTTATTATTGGTCAACAATTTTAAGTCATTTATATTCGCGCCACACATGCGACAGATAACATTCATCTTTTTTACCCTTTTTGCTGTAACGGGCGTATTCGGTCAGCAACAAAGAATTGGTATCGTTGATACCGAAAAAATCCTCAAACGCATTCCCGAGTACAATACCGCGCAAAAGCAATTAGACCAACTTTCTGGGACCTGGGAAGGTGAAGTCGAAGCCCTGATGCTGGAGGCAAGTGGTATGGAAAAATCGTATAGAGCAGAAAAAGTACTCTTGACCGATGAAATGAGAAAAGAACGCGAAGAAGCCATTGCTAAAAAACAAAAAGAAGCACGCGAACTGCAAAGAAAATATTTTGGTCCCAAAGGAGAATTATTCAAAAAACGAATGGAACTCGTAAAACCTATTCAAGATCAAGTTTACAATGCCATTCAGGATGTAGCTTTGCGTCGTAAATTTGACCTCATTTTGGATAAAGCCAATGCACTGACAATCTTATATGTCAGCGACAAAATGGACATCAGTGATGAAGTCTTAGTTAAACTCGGATACCGTTAAATACACATAAATCATGAATATCAAAAACAGAATCGCAACCCTTTTCGCCGTAGTAGCCATCTTTATTGGCTCCGGATTTTCAGAAGTTCAAGCACAAAAGCTTGGCCATGTCAATTTGAATGAACTCATTCGTACTATGCCTGAATTTAAAACAGCTCAAGAGAATCTACAAAAGTTTCAAGCCAGTTTGGAGAACGAAATTGTAGAAATGCAAAAAGAGCTTGAAGAAAAAGCTGGCCGTCTAGAGCGTGATCAAGCTGATTTAACTGAACTGGTACGCCAACGCAAAATTCGTGAATTGCAAGAAATGCAAGGGAAAATTCAGGAATTTATGAGTGAGGCTCAGCAAAATCTAGAACAGCAACAAGAAAAAGAATTGCAACCGATTTACGACAAGGTTGAAAAAGCCATCAATAGTGTAGCTCGCGAAAACAGCTATACCTATATTTTCGACTCATCGCAAGGTAAGTCCGTGCTATTTGCCGGTGGTGGTGATGATGTTGGTCCTCTTGTAAAAAAGCAACTTGGTATTAATTAATGTAGTTTTCAAAAGCTAAATTGTTACTGAAAAGCGCTCATCAATTCTCAAAAATTGAAGACACTTATCTCTTAAAACCTTCCTACGGGAAGGTTTTTTATTACCTAATCTTTAAGAACAAAAATTAAGTTGATTTATGATTGTTTAAAAATACCAGAACCATTATTCTTAATATTCATAGACTTATTCATTTTTTACGTCCAAAACAATCAAATAACAA